>JAZRFX010000316.1:0-2090 GCA_045643845.1 Clostridia bacterium
TAGATGGAGTTTATCTAAACATTACTATTCAAAAAAACATCTCTCGAACCTTGACTTTCAGCAAAGCGAGTCGTACAATCTATTTGGAGAGATTTCTAAGTGGATTGAAAAAGGGCGGTATTTACTCGTTGGGAGGTAATAAATAATGAAATTCTTCAAATGGAAAATTTATATTATAACAACTTTGGTTTGTCTCTCGCCAATTCTTTTCGGACTTGCGTTGTGGGATAAATTACCCCAGCAAATGGCAATACACTTTGACTTTCAGGGAAATCCCGACAACTTCGCATCAAGGGGATTTACCGTTTTCGGACTTCCGCTTCTTATGGTGTTTACACACACAATTTGCTGCATTGCAAGTGATTTTGATTTATATAAGAGGGAGACAAACCCAAAACTGGAAACGGTAGTAAAGTGGATTATCCCGTGCCTTACCATCGCACTTCAGATAATAACACTCGGTATTGGACTTGGCTGGAACATAGATGTAAGGAAATCGGCATGCTTCCTCGTAGGAATTATGTTCATTGTGCTCGGAAACTATGTTCCCAAGTTTGACCGTTTAAATGGTATCAAAATGTCACCCGAAAAAGCAAAAAAATTCAACTCATTTATGGGACGCGGAATGATTGTGCTTGGCATACTTTTCCTTATTGGAGCATTCCTTCCACCGCGCTATGGGATAGCATTGATACTTCTTGTAATCCCTTATTCACTTATCAGTTTCATTTATGCAATTATAATAGCGAAAAGACCATAAATAGGTCTTTTCGCTATTGATTTTTATATTAAACTATCCTATAATTAAGATATAATTTGTTCCTATAAAGAAAGGAAAGACAAATATGCTTAAAGAAAAATTAGCTGAAAGAGATTATCTTCCCATTCTTAAAATGAATGACGGAAGCGATGTTACTCCCGAAAAATGGGAAGCGCGCAGAAAAGAACTCCGCGAGCTTCTTGAAATACACTCCTACGGACATACTCCCGATGTGGAGGTTAAAGTTACGGGCGAACTTATAAACGAAGGCTTTTATCACTGCGCAGGAAAATGTAAAGAGGAAAAAATCCAGCTTACATACGAAACCAAATACGGAAAAGGAACATTCCCGATACAGATTTATACTCCCACTAAAATAGAAAAAGCCCCCGTTTTTCTTCATATCTGTTTCGGACTTGCTCCTCACAGATATTGCCCTATTGAAGAGATTATCGATGGTGGCTATGCGATTGTTGTAGTAGATTATCGTGATATGGTAAACGATGCCCATTTCGGCGATTTTTCAGGCGGTATTGCCGAGCATTTCGGTACAACTATGGAGCGTGGTGATGAAGAGTGGGGCAAAATCGGTATGTGGGCGTGGGGAACAAGCCGTGTGCTTGACTACCTTATTGAAAACTGCCCTGCCCTTGATACAAAGAGAGTGGTTGTTGCAGGTCATTCGCGCCTTGGCAAAACTGCACTTTGGTGTGCGGCTCTCGACGAAAGATTTATCGGCGCTATTTCAAATAACTCGGGCTACGGCGGTGCCGCATCATCCAAGCACGGCACAGGCGAAAGAGTTGCAAGTTTTATGCGCTCAGGTTCCTGGGACTGGTACTGCGAAAACTTCAAGAAATTCTCAGGTGACCTTGAAGACCAGAAACCCTATGACCAGAGCTTTATGACAGCCCTCATTGCACCTCGTCTTGTAATGGTAGGTTCTGCGAAAGAGGATTCTCCTGCCGATCCGACGAGTGAATTTTTAACAACCCTTCACGCTTCTTCAGCGTGGGAACTTTTAGGCGAGAAGGGCCTTGTTCCCGAGGAGGACAGAATGCCCGAAACAGGCGATTTCTGGGGCGAGGGAAATATCCTCTATCACTACCGCGAGGGAAGACACTACTTCTCGCGCGAGGACTGGAATGCATATATGAAATTTTTGGATAATAAGATAAAATAAAGGGACAAGTCCGCGCATTTTTATTGCGCGGACTTGTTTTTCTTTAACTTGAGTGGTGTCACACCCATATATTTTTTGAATGTTTTTGAGAAATAGTCGTAGTTTTCAAACCCTAAATAATCGGAAATATCGGAAAGAACCATTTCG
>JAZRFX010000317.1:0-4312 GCA_045643845.1 Clostridia bacterium
CCACGCCAAGATCCTGAACAGCGTTAGCAAGGTTGTCCAGATTCGTTGCGTTAATCGCGGGCGTGTTGTTGTTTTGGAAATTAGGATTAGTGTATGCCATGTTGTAATACCACCGTTATTCTTGTTCCTGTTGAGTCGTTAAATATGATACAGTAGCAATCGGGAAGTCTGAAACAGAAGTGGCGTTAATCGTCATTTCTCCTGTTTGACCAAGTGGAATCGAAAAACCGTTGATAAGATGTCGTTCAAAAGGTGAACCCGCCTTGTCCAACCGACGAATAACAACAAGATTGTTCTCGACCAGATGGAACATTTGTGTTGACCTTATCGTTACGGATTTTTTAAGGATTGTGTTGCGCTTCAACTCGAACTCTGCAAGTGCCGCGCAAATATCGTTGGTGTAGTACCCCGCCTTTTCCTGCCTGTCAACCTTTCTTCCGATAAGATTGATGTTTGTATCGGAAGACGGGTCAAAATTCTGCGCTCTTGCTCCGACTTGAGAGTATCCTTCGTCAAGTGCTTGCCCAACTCGGATGATTTCGTTCTTAACATCTGTGTTTTTAATGTTATATGTTGCTCCAAGGAACTGCTTTTCGGACGGGGTGAATGTCCAAAGTATCGGCTTCGAGATGTCGAGGATATCGTCTTGAGACGGCTCTATTCGCAACGCTCCGCTTGCATCGTACCCTATCCAACCCGCTATCATATCGTTTAATTCGAGGATTATGTCCGCATAGGACTGTCCAAACGAGTCGAAACGGGCTGTATAGGGGGATTCTACGAGAGAAGCAACTGTTCCGTCTGGCAATGTCTGCGTTTTATCGTTGTAATACGCCGTATAAATCGCAGGAGTATCGTCAAAAAACTTTCCGTTTCCTTGGTCATCCTTGAGCAATCCGTCTATCGCGCTAAAGATGTTTGATGCTAACGGGACTTCGTATATGCCGTCAAGATTGCCGCCAAGAGTGCCGTCAAGCATCGCCCACTTGTCTACAAGATTAAAACTAATCGTTTTTTTGGACGGTTCAAACGCTTCGGATGGGTCTTTTATGTAAAATACGCCTTGCGGAACAAGAAATTCTGTTCCATCTGGGAGCAAAAGCCCCATCTGCAAGCGAACTTTTGTGCCAAACCAAAGGTTGTTTACGTTGAAATCAAACTCTCCGTTTAAGTTTGACAACAGGACGGACGCTGTTCGTCTTGCGCCGTTTTGTAGGTTGACAGACAGCGTACCGTCTTGAATAAACGCGCCAGAACGCTTGTTTTTGTAGTTGTTGTCGAGGACAAATGCAATAGAGCCGTTCGGTTGCAGAAATTCAAGCCGCGTTATCTTAACAAAATCTGTTTTCAGCGCAGATAAATAGTCTGCAAATCGGGTATTCGGCATTGATTATGCTTCCTCTGTGTTGCTCTTGTTCTCTTTCTTTTTCTTCGGACTTTCGACTTCAAGAATGTCGGGATGATTCAGACCGTAAACCGCTCCGTCTGTAAAATAGATGAATCTACCGTCTATTTTACGAACAATACGCTCTCTCCCGTCTCTCGTGCGAACAATATCGCCCTTTTTAATAACAGGATTCATGCTATTTTCTCCGTATATTAGATATTTGAAAGCAAATAACCTTCGCTTAAAAGCAATTCTGCGGGGTATACATCCACATCTTCTGTTGCAATAAGCTCGCTATTGCTAATGGAAAGTTTCGTTCCTTCGTAATCGTCTGGCACAGTCCAGATAAGATTTCCAGTATCCGCATCTACCGTCAGAGTGGTTTGATAAATCTCATCAAGTTCAAATACGGGGTCTGTTGGCGTTGATACGATAGAACATCCGTTTGCATCTCCAACTTCAACCCACGGAATCGTGATTTTAATCGGCATAAATACGTTCTTATTGCTAACTTCCATAGCAATCGCCGCCGATGTATCAATCTTCCAGATTGCGCCCTTCATGTCGCGCAGGAACTTCGGATTGTTGCTCACGGACAATGCTGAAATCTTATCCGCAAGAGTCCAAGAGTCCGTGTACGTCCCTTTGGATTGATTTACAGTTCCGATAAGGGCAGATAGCGTTCCGCTCTTGTACAATGTAGATACTGGTTGCCTGTTCGGATACCTTGTAAAGTTCTGGAAAAGGTTTGGATTGTTGTTGTTCGATATGCTCGACTGGTCGAGGTTACAAGCAAACGGATATGCCGCTTGAACATGGTACGCTCCATCGTTCTCGTTGTACACGCACTCCATCAATGTGTATTCGTTATACTGCGGAGTGATTGTTGCGGTCTTATATGCCGCCGTGTATGTTTCAGCACCGATTTCAAAAATCAGATACTGGTACTGCGTCCTCGATTTCTCGCCATAATCTCTTATAGCCGTGCGCTCACCGTCAACATCAACGAGATGTTCGATTGAGTTCTTTCCGTACTCTTTTCTGTAAACAGATGCACCCAAAAGGTTGCCGCCGCTACCAGAAATGTATGCGGTCGTATTGTTGTTTACGAACGTGAGAAGGAACAGCGTACCAGAGTCAGTAATCGGCTCGAAGTATGTGTCTCCCATCAAGTACGAAATGGTCGTATCGGAGAACTCTCCGCTTTCAAACCACAAGTAGTCGCACGTTTGTTCGCCGTTCAGAGTAACGCTTGTAATGCTTGTCTGCGTGTATGTAATTTCGTCAGAGTATACGTTAATCTTTTGTGCTACATCCGAAGGATACAATGTGTTGCTCGGATAAAGCGTTTCAAGCGGTAAAAGACCGCCCGTTATCGTGACTTGCTTGATGTAATATGCCGTTGGAGTAATGGCAATAACAAGCGTATCAGAGTCCCTAATCGGGTATTCTACTGGCAATGTCTCTGTGAATATTATATTCCCGTTATAGGAAAAAGTGGCAGACGCAGAGGTTAGCGAGAGAACGTAATCATGCTCGCCGTCTGACATTTGCAGTACATTGTGTGTCTGATTATCGAGCGCAGAAACAGAGCCGCGCCATGCCATAGACCACGGTGTTGTGATGGGAGTGTTCTCGTAAAGAATAGAAGAAGAGCTATCAAGATATAGCTTCCCGTCTTCAACAACTGGAGTCCCACTTTCTTCCCCGTCAAGAGAACTCCTGCTTTCCCAAGATATTTCTATGTATCCTTTTCCCTTCGGCTTGCATACAGTTACCGCGCCAAAGTCTTCCGATACAGCATACGATACGCTGAAAGTAACGGGAGTTGCGCTTGCTGTAACGCCGTTTACTGTTTGAATAATAAGCTGAACCGTATAAGAACCGCCGCTAAATAGACCGTCGTAATCAAGCTGAAGCTCCTGCGTTTCCATATCGCCAGTATCAACAAGCGGTTCGCTCGGATTAGAATCATCCGTAAGAATCCATCTTGTAAGGGAGATTGTATCTCCGTCAGACTGCGAATACGAACCCGTAATGCTTATGCTTTTTTTGTTGTACGGGGACGGTGAGATTGCATTTATGCTTACGCTCGGCGTTGCTCTCGTGACGAACACGCTCGGAGATGTTTGAGTAATGGAATCATCGTCCGTTGCTCCCCACCATTGCGTGATTATAATCTTGTAACCGTTCTCGTAACCGTTAACGATTCCCGCCGTAGACAACGCGCTTGCCGTAATCGGGCTTGCCGAAAAAGTCTGCTGTATTCCCTTATAGTTTGTTCCGTAAAACGGGTTTGCGAGAGTAACCTTTGTGGAATCGTATAACTGCGTACTCTCGTCTGTGTTCTGCTGAATGACAATCTCGTAAGCAAGCATCGGGGAATTGCCCGACACTTGCCACGAAATCGTAAGCGGCTGTGTTGCGTCTATAACGCCCTCTCCAACGCCAGATAATACGGACGGAATTACATTGATAGGTTGATTTAACATAAGGCTTTATTCCCTTTCTTAATTCGCGTAGATAGGCAGTACGGAGAGAATCTGCGACAACGGTTTGTCAACCATGTCGCTACCGATATGTACGCCGTTGATATAGTAAATGGTATCTCCAACGATTGTAGACGAGCCGCCGAATACGCTCTGCCCGTGAGAGTTGAGGTCGTAAGAGGAAGAGCCAAACAACGCGCTCAACACGGAAGATGCCCCGCCGCTTGTAGAGCTTTGAGCAGACATTATCTGCGCGGTTGTTGCTTCATCAAGAACGGATGTCGGGTTTGCTGTAAATGCCGCAATTGCTTCGAGAATCGCCTTGATGTCTGGCACATAACTGCCGCCCTTTGTACCAAGGAGTTTCTTTAACAGGGCTTCTATGTTTACAGTCTTGTTGCCATTGACATTTTTCTCAAGCTCTTCAAGTATTTTT
>JAZRFX010000318.1:0-6302 GCA_045643845.1 Clostridia bacterium
ATAAACTGGGGGAAGTACCGACAAATCGGCGATTACAAGCTTTCGCTCTTCCATGTGTCCACCACCCGTGTACATTTGTCTTTTGTTATATTATCACTATTATTACCTTATGTCAAGGAAAAATCGAAAAAAAGCAAAGAAATCCGCGCTTCTGCACGGATTTGTTCACATATTTTGAATTTGTTATACCTTAGACTCATTATATATATCTCTTTTACTTACTCCTCTATCTTTTGCAACCTTTTTTAACGCTTCTTTTTCGTCTATGCCTTCCTTTATATACATTTCAACATGTTCGGGAATTGACATATCCTCCCAGCTCGCGCGGGCTTCCTTTTCGATATCCTCGGCGCTTTTGCCCTCGATAACTATTACAAATTCGCCGCGCGGAGGATTTTCCTCGTACATCGTGATAGCATCGTCAAAGGTTGTGCGCAAAAATTCCTCGTGGATTTTTGTGATTTCCCTGCAAAGCGCGATTTTTCTATTGCCAAAATGCTCCCTCATATCGCGGAGCGTTGATAAAAGCTTATGCGGGGCTTCGTAAAAGAGCATTGTCCTCGTTTCGCCTTCGAGTGATGAAAGATGCTCCTGCCTGCCTCTTTTGTTCACGGTCAAGAAGCCTTCAAAAGTGAAGCGCTGTGTGTTAAGACCGCTTGAAATAAGCGCGCATATACCTGCAACGGCACCGGGGACGGGAACGACAGTAATCCCTTCCTCGGCGCACATTTTTACAAGGTCTTCCCCGGGATCGCTTATCGCGGGAGTGCCCGCATCGCTTACAAGGGCGATATTTTTTCCCTGCTTCATTTCGGCGATAAGATATTCTCCCTTTTCCTTTTTGTTATGTTCAAAATAACTCGTCAGCGGCTTTTCAATATCCAGATGGTTGAGTAATCCGAGCGTCCTTCTCGTATCCTCGGCGGCGATGAGGTCAACCGATTTCAAAGTTTCCACACAGCGATATGTTATATCACCGAGATTTCCGATGGGCGTCGCACATAAATATAATTTTCCGTTCATAATATCCCTACTTTAATGATTGTAAATAGTTTCCGTCCTTGTCGTACATAAAAATCGCGCTTTCAAGCTTAAGCTGTGCTTTCCCACCGCGCGCACCCTCAACGAGAATTAAGGATGCCGCCTTATCCTCCGATGGATAGACTACGGCGAGGCGCTTCGGCTCAATTTTATACTTGCGGAAGGTGGAGATGACATCGCACATCCTGTCGGCGCGATGCACCATAAAGAGCTTTCCGCACGGCTTTAATACATCGTTCGCGCTTTTTACGACATCGTCAAGCGTGCACATAATTTCGTGGCGCGCGATTGCAAGCTTATCCTTGGGATTCACAAGTCCGCCGCCGACATTCATGTACGGCGGATTGCAGGTCACGACATCAAACGCGTGTACGCCGAAGATTTCCTTCGCATTTTTAAGGTCGGCGTTATGCACGCGGATTTTATCTTCTAAATTATTAAGCTTCATCGTGCGCTGTGCCATATCGGCAACCTCGGGAATTATTTCAACTGCATCTATCCCCGAAAGGTCGCAAAGCCCCCATAAAAGAACGGGGATTATGCCCGTGCCCGTGCACATATCAAGCACGCGTGCGCCTTTTTTGATTTTGGCAAAGCGCGACAAAAGCACCGCGTCACTGCCGAAGCAAAAGCCGTCTTTCGTCTGTATTACCTTATATCCTTTAAGACCGAGGTCTTCAATTTTTTCGTTTTCGTGTATCATATTTATCCCCCGATAGACTAAACTCCCGAAACCGTAGCGGTGTCGGGAGTTTGTTTTTTGCTAAAATTATTCAGCGGGGTTGGGAGCTGAAACGGGGCATACGCCTGCACAAGCACCGCATTCTACGCAAGCGTCTGCGTCGATTTCGTACTTGCCGTCGCCTTCCTTGATGCACTGACAGGGGCATTCAGCCTCACATGCACCACAGCTGATGCAATCATCGTTAATAATGTAAGCCATTATGTACACCTCTTTTTCATAGAATGTTAACTTTATTGTAGCATAAAAATATTAAATTTCAATACTTTTTTTTGCTTTTAAGCCTTTTTTGCTTGAATAACGCAGTTTTTTCCTATATAATAAAGTCAGTTTAATATACCTTTTTGTTTTTACATGGGAGATGTTTTTTGTGAAACAGTTAAAGAAAATTTTAAACCACATTTTTATTGATGGGCTCAGCGGTATGGCGCTTGGTCTTTTTGCGACGCTGATTGTCGGCACAATCTTGTCGCAGATTGGCACGCTTTTCGTCGGTGGCGAGCTTGGAAACGCCCTTTTTATTATGGGTAAGATTGCCTCGCTCCTGACGGGTGCAGGTATCGGCGTAGGCGTGGCGTATAAGTTCCGAGGTTCTCCGCTTGTTGTTATAAGCGCCGCTACCAATGGTATGATTGGTGCGTATGCGGCGAAAATCCTTGCAGGAACGCTCTTTGTAAATGGAGCATTCACAATCACACCCCCAGGCGAGCCACTCGGCGCATTCATCGCGGCGTATGTCGGTTATCTTGCAGGAAAGCTCGTTTCAGGAAAAACAAAGGTTGATATACTCATAACTCCCGTTGTCAGCATCGTGGCAGGTAGTATTGCAGGTCTTTTTGTAGGCCCTTCAATTTCATCAATTATGTCCGAGCTTGGCAGTTGGGTTAACTGGGGTGTTGAGCAGCAGCCACTCCTTATGGGCGTTGTCGTAAGCGTTCTTATGGGAATGTTTTTAACCCTCCCGATAAGCAGTGCGGCAATCGGCATTGTGCTTGGTCTTGACGGACTTGCGGCAGGTGCGGCAACCGTTGGTTGTTGTGCCAATATGATTGGTTTTGCCGTGGCGAGCTACCGAGAAAACAAGGTCGGCGGATTATTGTCGCAGGGGCTTGGAACAAGTATGCTTCAGATGCCCAATATCATAAGAAGGCCTCTTATATGGCTTCCCGCGATAATCACAAGCGCAGTTTTGGGCCCCGTTTCTACGATGATGTTCAAAATGACAAGCAACGCCACGGGAAGCGGTATGGGTACTGCAGGTCTTGTCGGCCCGATTATGTCATATCAGACAATGTGCGCGGAAATGCCTTCGATGCAGGCACTCATTTACAATATCACAATGTATTTTGTGCTTCCCGCACTTCTTTCATTTATAATTTCTGAATTTATGAGGAAAAGAAAGCTTATCTCCCACGGAGATATGAAACTTGATGTACAATGAAAATAGGTAATGTAACACTCAAAAACAATGTGTTTCTTGCCCCGATGGCAGGTGTGAGCGACCTTGCGTTCCGCATCATTTGTGACCGTTTCGGCGCAGGGCTTTCATATACGGAGATGGTCAGCGCCAAGGCGCTTTCCTTCGCCGATAAAAAGACGAATACCCTGATGCAAACTGATGCGCTTCCCACCGCGGTACAGCTTTTTGGAAGCGACGCCGATATAATGGCAGCCGCTGTGCCCGAGGTTGAGAAGCACGGACTTTTTACTGATATAAATATGGGTTGTCCCGCGCCTAAAATCGCAGGCAACGGAGAGGGTAGCGCGCTTATGCGCGACCTTAACAAAGCCGAGCGTATTATCGGTCAGGTATGCGACAAGGCGACCAAACCCGTCACCGTAAAAATGCGCAGCGGTTGGGACAGCGAGCATATAAACGCCGTTGAGCTTGCTAAAATTGCCGAAAAGTGCGGCGCGAGTGCGATTACCGTCCACGGCAGAACGCGCGAGCAGTATTACAGCGGAAAAGCTGACCGCAATATTATCCGCAATGTTGTAAACGCCGTTTCGATTCCCGTAATCGCAAACGGAGATATCTTTTCAGCCGAGGATGCGAAAAGCATGCTCGCCGAAACTGGTGCCGCCGCCGTAATGATTGGCAGGGGCAGTCAGGGAAATCCGTGGATTTTCCGCCAAATACTTGAATATTTCGAATCGGGAAAGGTGGAAACTAACCCCACTCCCGAGGAAAGAATAA
Organism: Clostridia bacterium; assembly: GCA_045643845.1. Classification (GTDB taxonomy): domain Bacteria; phylum Bacillota; class Clostridia; order UMGS1883; family UMGS1883; genus UMGS1883. Next base: position 3,981 of record JAZRFX010000318.1, read on the forward strand.
AAATGGCGATTGAGCATATCACGCTTTTGTGCGAGCTTAAGGGCGAATGCCGAGGCATCCGCGAGGCGCGAAAGCACGCATCGTGGTATATAAAAGGAATAAAGGGCGCGGCACAGCTTCGTAACAGCATAAATTCCGCGACAACCCTTATTGAAATGGAAAACACACTTTCTAAGTTATTGTAAAGGACTTGATAAAATGCGTATAGCAGTAAAAGTAGGAACATCGACACTTGCACATTCTACGGGCAATCTCAACATCCGCCATGTGGAAGAGCTTTGCAAGGTTTTAAGCGACCTTAAGAACGCAGGCAACGAAATTATCCTCGTTTCATCGGGTGCTATCGGTATGGGCGTGGGTAAGCTTTCGCTCGGCAAAAGGCCCGAGGATATGCCTACAAAGCAGGCTGCGGCGGCAGTCGGTCAGTGCGAGCTGATGTACACCTACGACAAGCTTTTCTCCCAATATAATCACACCGTGGCGCAGATTCTTGTAACCTCGCCCGATATCGAGGACGGCGAGAAGAATGAGCGCGGAAAGAATTTCCGAAACACTCTTTTAAGACTTTTGGAGCTTGGCGCTCTTCCCATTATAAACGAGAACGACACCATCGCTACGGAAGAAATTGCAGTCGGCGACAACGATACACTCTCCGCACTCGTTGCGCGCAGTTGTGACGCTGACCTTCTGGTGCTTTTAACCGATATTGACGGTCTTTACACAAGCGATCCGCGTACCAATCCCGACGCGAAGTTGATTGATGTTGTTCCCAAAATTACTCCCGAAATTATTGCGTGCGCAGGCGGAAAAGGAAGCGCGCTTGGTACGGGCGGTATGGCTACAAAGCTCCGCGCGGCACAAATTTGTACCGAAGGCGGTATTGATATGGTTATCGCAAACGGCGATTGCCCGTCTGTGCTTTATGATATAGTATCAGGAAAAAGTATCGGCACAAAGTTTATCGGAAGGAAATAAAACGAACGAGATAAAGCAGCACAGAACGAAAAACGCAAAAAAATATTCGTGATTTTCTTTTATTCAGTCTACTTGGAATTTAAAGAACCATCTTTGAATTTTTAATGTAGAAATTCGCAAACGAATTTCAAATTTTATGCGTTTTTCTCTACGCAAACTTCGCCTCTCGCTGTACCTATGTACAGCTTCGGATAACCCTTCGGCTCAGTTTACGCACTCTGCACTACTTTCTCTCATTCTACACTCCGTATTCCGCATTCCGCATTCTCTATCACGACCGCTGAAAGGAAATAATAAGATGACTACACTTGAAATTCTCGAAAATGCCAAATCAGTCAAAAGAGTTGCGATGCTTCTTGATACAAAAGCCAAGAATGACGCGCTTCTCAAAATGGCTGACAAACTCATTGAAAATACCGACAAAATCCTTGCGGCAAACGCGATTGATGTTGAAAACGCGCGCGGTGTTATATCCGATGTTATGATTGATCGCCTCTCCCTTTCAAAAGAGCGAATTGAAGGTATGGCGCAGGGCATCCGCGATGTTGTAGCTCTCCCCGATCCCGTAGGTCATGTTATCGAAAGGGTTGAGCGCGAGAACGGTCTTATTATCGAAAAAACATCCGTCCCGATTGGCGTTACGACAATTATTTATGAAAGTCGCCCCAATGTTACAAGCGACGCGGCGGCGCTTTCGCTGAAAAGCGGAAATGTTTGCGTGCTTCGTGGCGGTAAGGAGGCGTACAACAGCGCAAAAGCGATTGTTGATGCACTTCGCGAGGCTCTTTCAGAGTGTAATCTCCCCGAAAACCTCGTAAATCTCGTAAACGACACTACAAGACAGAGCGCGACCGAGCTTATGACAGCAGTCGGCTATGTTGATTTACTCATTCCCCGCGGTGGTAAGGGACTTATCGAAGCGTGCGTGAAGAATGCAAAGGTTCCCTGCATCCAGACGGGAACGGGCATTTGTCATATTTTTGTTGATGAAAGTGCCGATTTTGATATGGCGCTTAATATAGTTGAAAATGCGAAGACAAGTCGTCCGTCAGTATGTAACGCGGCAGAGTGCCTGCTTGTTCATAAAAACATCGCAAAAGAGTTCCTTCCCCTCGTAAAGGAGCGTCTTATAGATAAAAGAGCGGAGAAAAACCTCCCCGCAGTTGAGATGCGTTGCGACGAGAGAGCGTTTGAAATCCTCGGCACAAAGAAGGCGCAGGAAGGCGATTTTGATACTGAATTTCTTGATTACATCCTCGCAGTCGGCGTTGTCGACGATGTTGACTGCGCGATTGAGCATATTTCCGCACACTCAACAGGTCACAGCGAAAGCATCATCACAAAAAA
>JAZRFX010000319.1:0-1683 GCA_045643845.1 Clostridia bacterium
GTGTATAATACAAAAGTCGGTTATGGAGAGATGGCTGAGTTGGTCTAAGGCGCACGACTGGAACTCGTGTAACGGTTAACCCCGTTCAAGGGTTCGAATCCCTTTCTCTCCGCCAATAAAAAAGATAGTTACCTTTTGGTAGCTATCTTTTTTGTTTTCAAAAAGGGATTCGAACCCTTGGACGCTCCCCTGTTCTTTTTGAATAATTTATATTTTCTTCGGCAAAATATTATATATGTAATTTGTGAAAGGAAATATGTTTATGCAAGAATTCACTTTTATAGTCAAGGACCCATCGGGAATACACGCTCGTCCTGCAGGAATATTAGTTAAAGAAGCCTGCAAGTACAAATCTGACATTGCTGTAAAACACAGCGACAAAGTTGCGGATGCAAAAAGGATATTTTCAGTTATGGGAATAGGTGCTAAATGCGGAGATTTGTTGACAATCACAATTAACGGCGAGGACGAGCTTTTGGCAAAAAGCAATATCGAAAAATTATTAAGGGACTATTTATAAGGAGATTTCTATGCAAGTTTATCACGGTAAGAGCGTATATGGCGGAATTGCCGTCGGCAAAATTAAATTATGGAAAAAGCACGATAAAGATATTCCCTGTTATTTGGTTGAGGATTCTGAAAAAGAAGCTGAACGGTTGAAAAAAGCTCTTTCAAAAGCGAAGACTCAACTTTCCGAATTAAAAGAGAAAGCGCATTCCGAGGTTGGAAAAGAAAATGCTGAAATATTCGAGATACACAAATTGATGCTTGACGATGCTGATTATCTTGATTCAATAAACCAGATAATATTCTCCGAAAAATTAAATTCCGAATATGCAGTTTCGATTACATCGGAAAAATTCTCGGCACTTTTTTCATCAATGGACGATCAATATATGCAATCACGCGCACTGGATGTAAAGGATATTTCAGATAGAATCATAGACATTTTATTAAAAAAGGAAGAAGGCTCTCTTTTTTTTGATGAACCGATTATTATCGTTGCAGAAGACCTTACTCCAAGTGAAACACTGCAACTGGATAAATCTAAAATCCTCGCTTTTATAACTTCAAAGGGTTCGTTGAATTCGCATACTGCCATTTTGGCGAGAACAATGAACATCCCTGCAATTATCGGAATTGGAGATGTGGCAAATGTTTTTTCGGACGAAGAAACAGCCGTCGTCGACGGATTCAGCGGCACAGTTTATCTTAACCCCGATGAAAATTTTCTAAAAGAAAGTTACAAAAGGCTCGAAGCTGAAAAAGAGAAAAATAAATTACTGAAAGCCCTTAAGGGGAAAGAAAACATCACACTTGATGGCAGGAAAATCGAGCTTTTTGCAAACATTGGCAACATCAAAGATATCCCGCTTGTTCTTGAAAACGACGCAGGCGGTATAGGTCTTTTCAGGAGCGAGTTTATTTTCCTTGAGAAAAACACATTTCCTTCGGAAGAAGAACAGTTTGCGATTTACAAAAGCGCTATAGAAACAATGAAAGAAAAGAAAGTAATAATCAGAACTCTTGATATTGGCGCGGATAAAAAGGTTGATTATTTTAATTTGAAGGACGAGGAAAATCCCGCGCTTGGAGTTCGTGCAATAAGGCTTTGTATAAAGCGTCCCGAAATATTCAGGGCGCAGTTAAGAGCACTTCTGAGAGCTTCTTATTATGGAAATC
>JAZRFX010000320.1:0-8481 GCA_045643845.1 Clostridia bacterium
ACGCTTTCGCCGTCGTGCATCTCGCAGGGGAGAACACAAACTTCAAAGCCGAGGCGTGTGCCTTCCTGTTCAAGTAAATCCGTATCGCCCTGACCATTTTTGCCGAAGCGATAATTATATCCGCATACGGCAAATTTTATATTATATTTTTCTACAAGGATTTTTTCGATGAATTTTGTCGGCTCCATAGAAAGGAATTCCTTGTCAGCAGGCAAAAATTCAGCCTTTGCGCCGAGTGAACTTATGATTTCCTCTTTGCCTGCGTTGTTTGTGAGATAGGATGCCTCCAAAGCGGAAAGCACCTCCGACGGAGATTTATCAAAAGTAAGCGCAATGGGAGAAAGGTTATTCAGTTTTGCATAGCCTACAGCACTTTCGATGATTTTCCGATGCGCCGTGTGAACGCCGTCGAAAAATCCCAGTGCTATTGCGCTGCCTTTTTCAATCATTTATAAAACCCCTTTATGAGTTTAAGACATTCTCGACCTTCCTCATCCTCGGACATTGCCGCCTGAGAAAGCGCGATAAATTCGCCGTTTTCATCGTAAAGACGATAAAGTTTGCCCTGCTCTTTTCCGCGATAGAATATGGAAACGCCATTCTTTACGCGGTCGGCACGCTTTTTGTCAAGATAGATTGCATCATATCCCTTAAAAAATGAATCGAGAGGGAGTAGCGCCGTATGTGCCTCGCCTTTTTCAGCGAGTGCATTAAGCTCCTCGGGAGTGATTGATTTTTCAATCGTGAAATCGCCCGACGAAGTTCTTTCAAGCTCGCTTATACACGCACCGCAACCAAGCGCATCACCGATATCGCTTGCAAGTGTGCGAATATATGTACCCTTACTGCAATGAACATCAATTGTGATGTAGGGGAGTGCGATTTCCGAAATATCAATCGAAAATACAGTTATGTCGCGCGCCTTACGCTCAATCTCGATTCCCTGACGGGCAAGTGTGTAAAGACGCTGACCATTGACCTGAATCGCGCTGTACATCGGGGGAATTTGCGAAATATTGCCAATAAATTTTTCTATCGTGCTTTTAATTTCATCCTCGGTAACATTAACTTCGTTTTTTTCAAGAACCTCTCCTGCCATATCGAGAGTGTCTGTCCTTGTGCCGAGAAGGATTTTCGCGCGGTAGCGCTTATCCTCGGAAGTCAAAAACTCCGCCGCCTTTGTAGCAGTTCCTACAAGAATGGGAAGAACACCGCTTGCGTCAGGGTCAAGTGTTCCTGTGTGACCGACTTTTTTCATATTCAGCGCACGACGAACAATACCCACGCATCTGTGCGAGGATATTCCGACAGGCTTATTGAAAATTATAATTCCGCAATGTTCTCTCATAATTTCTCCAGTTCTTCAACGAGTGCCTTCTCGGCATCTTCTATTGAAGTGTTCTTAAATGTGCAACCCGCCGCCTTCTTGTGACCGCCGCCACCGAATTTTCTTGCTACGGGTTCAATGTTGTAATCTCCAAGACTGCGAAGACTTACGCGGATATCCCCTTCGGGAAGCTCCTTCAAAAATGCGCTTATCATAACGCCGTCTATGCTTCTCGGAATTTGTGCAAGCGCCTCGGTATCGCTACGCTCGGCACCGTGTTTTTCCATAATTTCATTTGTTATTTTTGCAGTTGCTATTTTGCCGTCCTTATATAACGCAATTGAGTTAATAAGCTCTGCCTGAAGGCGAAGTTGGGTGATGGAATTTCTCTCATAAAGCATACTGCAAAGATAGGTTGTATTGATTCCCGTTTCGGAAAGAGCGATAAGTATCTCATATGTGCGGCGATTTACCGACGCATACTGAAATGAACCCGTGTCGGATGACATTGCGCAGTAAAGATACTGGGCAATCTCTTTAGTTATCTCATATCCGCCCTCGGTCAGAAAATCATATATAAGCTCGCCCGTCGAACTGCGCGAAGGCTCAATATGACGGATCTTGCCAAACTCTCCGTTTGGATGATGGTGGTCAATACAAACTGTGTTGTCCTTTTCGTCGAAAAACTTACCCCAGCTGCCGATTCTTGCACTGTTACCGACATCAAGTGCGCAGTAGCAGTCATAATCGGGAGCAGTAGCATTCTCGTTGAATATGATTACATCGGTTTCAAGGAAGGAAAGATGCCTTGAAAGTGCCTTTTCAGTAAAAACATCAGCCTTAACACCGCTATTACGAAGAGCCTTGCGGAGCGCGAAAGCACTTCCTATACAATCCCAATCGGGATTTTCGTGAACGAAAATTGCAACACTTTTACTCTTTTTTATTTGAGCGATTACTTCTTTCATGTGTTTCAACCCTTACTTATATCATTGAGAAGCTTGTTGATGTGCGCGCCATACTCAATAGAGGTGTCGAGCTCAAAAGAAAACTCGGGCACACAACGAAGCTTGATTCGACCGCCTACTTCACGGCGGATAAATCCTGCCGCCTGAGAAAGCGCCTTTATAGCATCCTTCTTTTCTTCGTCAGTTCCCATAACGCTGATATATGCCTTTGCATAGCTCAAATCGTTTGTGACATTTACAGTCACAACGCTTGTCATCATAGGAATTCTGGGGTCTTTAAGTTCGCGGATAACATTTGAAAGTTCCTTTTTTACTTCTTCTGAAATTCTGTCTGTTCTTTTAAAAGACATATTGTTCCCTTCTTTCAAAAATAAGTAAATGGGGATTGCCCATTTACTTATTTTGTCTATGTTTTACGAATATATTATCTCTTTACTTCTTCCATTACAAAGCATTCAACAACGTCGCCTTCTTTGATGTCGTTAAAGCGTACGAAGCCCATACCACATTCGTAACCGCTTGCAACTTCTTTAGCATCGTCCTTGAAGCGCTTGAGTGAATCAAGCTCGCCTTCGTGGATTACGATACCGTCACGAACGATTCTTACGCTGCAGTTACGCTGAATCTTACCATCAGTAACATAACAGCCACCGATTGTACCAACACCGCTAACCTTGAAGGTCTGACGGATTTCAGCATGGCCGATAACAGCCTCGCGGAAGGTAGGCGCAAGCATACCCTTCATAGCAGCTTCGATTTCTTCGATTGCTTCGTAAATTACGCGGTACATACGCATATCAACCTTGTTGAGCTCAGCCGCGTTTCTACCACCAACATCGGGACGAACATTGAAGCCTACGATGATTGCGTTTGATGCGGATGCAAGTGTTACGTCGCTTTCAGTAATAGCACCAACTGCACCGTGGATAACGCGTACGCGTACTTCTTCGTTTGAAATCTTTTCAAGACTCTGTCTTACGGCTTCTACGCTACCCTGAACGTCTGCCTTGACGATGATATTAAGGTCCTTAACATCGCCCTGCTGAATCTGGCTGAAGAGGTCTTCAAGGTTAACGCGCTGTCTTGCTTTATTAGCCTCATCCTTAATCTTCTGCTTTCTTGTTTCAACAACATGGCGTGCAGCGCGCTCGTCTTCTACTACGAAGAAGGGATCGCCACCATCGGGAGTTTCACTAAGACCTACAATCTCAACGGGGGTTGAGGGAAGAGCCTCTTTAATCTTCTTGCCGTGGTCGTCAACCATTGCTCTTACACGACCAACAGCTGTACCTGTTACGATGATATCGCCCTGCTTGAGAGTACCATTCTGTACAAGAACAGTTGCAACGGGACCTCTACCCTTATCAAGCTTGGCTTCGATAACTGTACCTCTTGCCTTACGATTGGGGTTAGCCTTAAGTTCTTTAACTTCTGCAGTAAGGAGTACCATTTCGAGAAGTGAATCGATGTTCATTCTCTGCTTTGCACTTACTTCAACGCAGATTACATCGCCACCCCATTCTTCGGGAACAAGACCGTGCTCGGTAAGTTCCTGCTTAACTCTGTCGGGGTTAGCGCCTTCTTTATCAATTTTGTTGATTGCTACGATAATGCTTACTTCAGCAGCCTTTGCGTGGTTGATAGCCTCAATAGTCTGGGGCATAATACCATCGTCAGCAGCTACAACAAGGATTGCAATATCCGTTACGAGAGCACCGCGGGCACGCATTGCAGTGAACGCTTCGTGACCTGGAGTATCAAGGAATGCAATCTGATTTCCGTTGATGTTTACCATATAAGCACCGATGTGCTGTGTGATACCGCCTGCTTCGCTTGCAGTAACATTTGTAGAGCGGATTGCGTCGAGAAGACTTGTCTTACCATGGTCAACGTGTCCCATTACGCAGACAACGGGAGGACGGGGGAGAAGATCCTTCTCTTCATCGGGAATTTCGAAATCGCCAAGGAGCTTATCTTCCTCGGTAACGATGATTTCTCTTTCAACCTCTGCGCCCATATCTTCAGCAACGAGAGCCGCTACATCATATTCGATGTCCTGTGTGATAGCCGCCATAATACCAAGCTGCATAAGACGCTTGATAATTTCAGTAGCACCTACCTTAAGCTTCTGCGCAAGGTCGCCGACAGTAATTGTGTCGGGGATAACAACGTGAAGGATTTCCTTCTTTTCTTCCTTCTTGGGCTTTGGCATTTCAGGCTGTTTGGGCTGATTTTTCTTCTGGGGCTGCTGCTTGTTCTTATTCTTCTTAAGACGCTGTTTATTTGTTTCAGTATCCTTGATTTCAGGAGCAAGCTCTTCAGCCTTTTCCTTTGCAAGCTGCATATCAAGGTCAACCGCGTTTGAACGGGTGTCTACATAACGAACAGTCTTCTGTGTGGGGATTTCTTCCGCCTTTTCTTCAACGGGAGCTTCCTCCGCCTTGGGAGCCTTTGCTTCCTCGACCTTCTTTTCTTCTTCAATCTTCTGCTGCTGAGAAGCTGCATATTCTTCGATAGATGTACCATCGTCGAACTTCTGAGTGTAATATTCCATTACAATACTCATTTCTTCTACTTCAAGAGAAGCAGCAGTGCTTTTTGTAATACCTGCCACTTCGGCAAGCATTTTAACAATTTCCTTGCTGGGAATATTTATATCTTTTGCTATTGCGCTGATTTTCTGTTTTGCAATCATTTATTGGCACCTCCGTATATTTTAGTTCATATCGGGCTTTTGTGATAACTTGCCTGATATAGCCCTGGCAAACCCTTCGTCGCAAATTGCAACTACGGGAACATCCTTTTTTCCGAGCGCACGGCTGAGCGACGCCTTGTCAGAATAAAAAACAAGGTTAACTCCGTAATTTATGCATTTGCCTTCGATTTTTCGGCGGTTACTTGCGCCGATGTCTTCCGATGCTATAACAAGCTCCGCACGACCTTCGTCAAGTGCCTTCTCTGTCATAAAAACACCAAAAGCTACTTTGCCTGCGCGTACTGCCAGACCAATCATTCCAAGTATTTTATCGTTCATTAAATCAATTCCTTTTTAATGGCTTCTTTCACATCTTGCCCGAGCGCGCACCCAAATGCGCGTTCAAACGAGCGCTGTTTTTCAAATTTTTCACAGCAATCGCCAACTTTGCATATGTATGCACCGCGACCTTGTTCTTTTCCCTTAAGGTCGATAGAAAACTCGTCGCCTTTTTTGACTACTCTCAAAAGCTCTGATTTTTCTTTCATCTGCCTGCATACAACGCACATTCGAAGCGGAGTGGACATTATCCTTCAATCTCCTCTGCGTTTTTATCGCTCTTTATATCAATCTTCCAACCTGTAAGTCTTGCAGCAAGGCGGGCATTCTGACCTTCCTTACCGATAGCAAGTGAAAGCTGGAATTCAGGAACAGTTACAAGAGCTGACTTGTTCTTTTCATCGATTTCAACGCTTACAACCTTTGCAGGGTTGAGAGCTGCGCTGATGTATTCTGCAGGATCTTCGCTGTACTGGATAACATCGATTTTTTCGTCGTTAAGTTCCTGAACGATACCTGCTACACGGATACCTCTCTGACCAACGCATGCACCTACGGGATCAACATTGGGATTTTCTGAATAAACAGCAAGCTTACTGCGGCTGCCTGCTTCACGAGCGATGCTCTTGATTTCAACTGTGCCGTCGGCAATTTCGGGAACTTCCTGTTCAAAAATCTTTTTAACAAGACCGGGATGTGTGTTTGATACGTTAAGATTTACGCTCTTTGTTGTCTTCTTAACTTCGAATACATAAACCTTGAGTCTTTTTCCCGGAGTGTAATCCTCGCCGGGAATCTGCTCTGAAGGAGCAAGGAGAGCTTCGGCAGTACCGAGGTCAATCATAATTCCTCTGCGGTCAAGCTTTTCAACCTTACCGCTCATTACATCGTTTTCCTTGTCGCTGTATTCGTCATACATATTTCCGCGTTCTGCTTCACGGATTTTCTGAACAACCATCTGCTTTGCAGTCTGTGCGGCAATTCTACCGAACTTTGCAGGAGATGCCTCAAAGTCAACAACATCGCCGATTTTGTAGCGCTTGTTAACTGCGTGAGCTTCTTCGAGAGTAATCTCGATACAGGGGTCTTCAACTTCTTCAACTACTGTCTTTGAGCAGTAAACACGCATATCGCCTGTTTCACGGTTAACTTCCGCAAAGCAGTTGTAACCGCTGCCGAAGTTTTTCTTGTAAGCAGTAACAAGTGCTGCTTCAAGAGCTTCAAACATAACTTCTTTTTTGATGCGCTTTTCCTGTTCAAGTGCTTCAAGTGCGAGTATAAGTTCTTTGTTCATTTTTTCTTAAACACTCCTATCAAAATGTAAATGCAAGACGAACTGATGCAGCCTTGCTTTTTTCAATTGTAATCTCTTTATCATTTACCATAACTGTAATTTCGCCGTTTTCATACTTTGAAAGCACGCCTGAAATTTCTTTCTTTCCTTCAAGCGGAGCAAACAGTTTGATATCAATTTCCTGGCCCATAACCTTTTCAAAATGCCAGTCGCGGGTAAGCGCGCGGTCAATACCGGGGGAGGAAACCTCGAAGATATACGCCTCTTTAATAAAGGTGAAATCGTCGAGCAGGGGACTTATCTCACGGCTTACATTTTCACAGTCCTCAATAGTTACGCCGCCGTCCTTGTCAATATAAAGGCGCAAATAGTATTCGCTGCCTTCTTTTTTATACTCGGTGTTATAAATGTAGACACCGTGTCTTTCGCAGACATCCGCGGCAATTTTTTCAAGTGCTTCATCAATCTTAGCCAAGCGATCATCCCTTTCATATAATGCAAAAGAGCGGGTTTTGCAACCCACTCCTTTGTTCTATCAAGCGTATTATATCATCTTATATTATATAATGCAAGCATTTTTTTCAAAATATTAGAAATCAGTCAACTTTCACATAATAGGTTTTCTCCGCGACTTTTACGCCCAATTCATTAAAAGCTATTGCCTTAAGCGGAACGGTTGTTCCTGAATAGGGAGCAAAATCAATGCTGACGCTGTAGGGAATATCATAGGCAGTAGCAATATCCGTTCCGTGAATATTATATACTACATAGCTTGTATCATTCGCGGGCGTTTTGATAAACGAAGAAATCTCAACTACCCTGGGCTCGACGCTGACATTGTTTCCAAGCTCATAATACTGCGGAAGCGAAGCGTTCTCATCAGGTGTGGCGAGGAATTGCTCGCTCTTTGTTCCCCTTTTGTACGCATCAAGATATGTGGAGTTATTTGAAAGAGAGAATCGGTAACAGCCGCTGTCTGCGTTTTTGTCCTGATCAAAAATAAAGACTGCCTTCACCTCGGGGTACTTTATAGGAAGATATGTGTAAAAATCATAAAGCTGTTCCGATGCAAAAGGTGTAATATCCGCCCAGGTTCTGTAGTCAATATATGAAGCACCGCCCTCGGAGATTATAATGGGCTTTTTATGTCCGTAAAGACCGACTATGGTATCAAGCTGCTGACTCCAACGATTTCGGTCCACTCCCTGTCCGAGCGGATCGGTTTCAGGCTGATGATTCATATATGAGGAAATTCCCACATAGTCAACATAATCATCGCCGGGGTAGTAAAGGTGCATATTGTTTGCAGGGTAGAAGTTCGGCGACCATACTACAGGCACCGAGGGTGCGTAGGTATGGAAAATATCGGCAACAATCCTGAACTTCTCAATATAAAGGTTATAATCGGTTGTGTACCACGGGCATGAGGTATCGTTCATTTCACAAGCGAAGCGCAAAAAGAATTTTGCACCGCTTTGCTCCATATCCTGCGCAAGGCCTATATAAGTAGGATCGTTTGGTCGGATGCCCGAGAAATCCACAGGCTCAACCGCAAGCTGAATAATCTTGTCCTTCTTCACAGCGATATCAATATGACTTTGATAATGCGAAAGGGGAGTAGTGCTCGGCATATAAAGAAGGTACGCCGACATATCACGCCCTACAAGATTGGGGAACTCATTCATATAGAATTTATTCATCGAATTCGGATCGTGAACTGCACTGTCACCTTCGGCATAAACGCCGATATAAAGCCCGTTTTTCGGTTCATACATTTCACCGAAATCTTTACGGGTTTTATAACTGTCATTATCCGTTTTTGCATACATTTGCACGGAAGAATTTATGAGTGTTCCGC
>JAZRFX010000321.1:0-8749 GCA_045643845.1 Clostridia bacterium
TGTTCCACCTGAGATAGTTCCGACATTGTATGTAGTTTTAGTTCCTTCTTTCAGCGGAACTTTGATTTTGTATATTTCGTTTATGATTGATGACGCAACGCCAATTGCGTTTATATTCCCGAAATCTCCGTAGGAATGTCCTCCGCGGGTTGTTATTTCAACCTCATAGCGGCGAGAACCTACGCACATATCGTTAACAACATTCAAATTGCTGTCGAAGGATATAAACTGCTTTATACGACCATCAAAATCGGAAAAAAGCTTCTTTGTACCCTTGAGGTTGCCAAGACCTTCCTCGCAGGAATTACACACGAAAAGTATGCCTTTTTCAGGTTTTATATTGTTTTTTATAAAATACTTTGCCATAAGAAGCAATACAACAACGCTCGCCGTATCGTCCGCCACACCAGGCGAATGAATTTTCTCGCCGTCGTCGTAGTACGGCATCGGCTCGGTATCGGGGAAAACCGTGTCCGTGTGCGCCGCGAAAACTGTTATTTCGTGGCTGTCAGCACAATTCAAAGGAAAGATAACATTGTCCGCTTCGTCAATATACACTCCATTTGCGCCAATGCTTTCAAGGTAGTTTTTGCAAAACTGCGCCCGTTTTTTTTCAAAGAGCGACGGTGCAGGAATATTGCAAAGCTCTTTGAGAAGTGTGAAAATTTCCTGTTTGCTATCCTCTGCAAACTGCGATATGTTCGGCATATGTAGCCTCCTTTTTTATAAAGCTTTTCCGCCTGATACTTTTATTACTTGCCCTGTAATCATTTTTGCCTGTGCACTTGTCAGGAAAAGAATCGTTTCAGCAATATCCTGCGGCTGAATAAGCTTTCCCATCGGGATTAAGGGAATGACTATCTTTTCAAATTCCTCGTCAATCCATCCCGTTTGTGTCGGGCCTGGTGCTACGCAGTTTACAGTAATTCCATACTGCGCCACTTCAAGTGCGATACTGCGCGTAAGTGCCTCAAGCGTGGCTTTGCTTGCGCCATAAGTAATTTGCCCTGCAAAAATTTGCGATGCATCCGTTGAAATGTTGACGATTCTTCCATAATCGCCGCGATGCTTAATAAATTCACGAATCATCAGGATGCTTCCGCGGACATTGACGGAAAAGGTATCGTCAATTACATTTTGCGTAATTGTTTCTATCGTATCACATCCCGTTTCGTCGTCGGTTGCGGCGTTATTTATTAAAATATCAACTCGTCCGTATTTTTTAAGAACTGCAGCGTAAATTTCCTTTACGGCTTCCTCGTCAGAAATATCGCTTTCCAAAACGATGTAGTCGGCATTTATTTCTTTGAGTTTATCTTCAACGGCATCGGCATTTCCCGCATTCGCTGAATAATATCGGTCTACGCCGTTTTTATCAGTTTTGGAAGAGTCAAATGGTCTTTCCACTTTTTTGTACACTAAAACCACCTTCGCCCCTTCGCAAGCAAAAGACAGCGCCGTCGTTGCACCAATCCCCCACGGGTTATTCGCGCCCGTGATGATGGCTACTTTATCTTTTAATCCGTAATCAACCATTTTTCCTTCCTCCGTGATTTTTATTTTTTAATAAACAAAAAATCGGAATTTGAGTCGTCGGTATCTTCGTTTTCAACGATGAGAACACTTGTACCCTCTTTTGTGAAAATGTGATGCCATACTCCCTTGGGAACATTGTACATCTTATGAGGCTCCATTTTTATTTCGTTTAATTCTTCGCCGATAATCAGCGTCGCCTCGCCTGTAAGAAGCACAAAAACCTCGTCGCTTTCGTTATGGCGCTCCACCTTTTCAAAGTTTTCTTCCATAAATCTATCTCCGTGGTTGAGATATGCGACTCTCCAGCTGCCATAGCGCATAGCGGTTTGGTAATCTTTTCCGTTGTAGTCGTAAATTTCTATTCCGCATTTATTTTCAACTGTTACTTTATCCATGTGTAAAACTCCTTTTAATCAACTATATATACCTTTATGCTGTCGCTTACTTTACCATTTCTTACTGAGTCAACCGTCAGGTACTCAAAAGAATTCTTTTTTACAAGAAGCTCTTTCTCCTTCTTCTTTTCAATATATTCCTCGACAGTCATATCTTCCACGGATGTTTCTTTATCATTTACTTCCTTGAATTTGATGTTGTCAGTATATTTGGGAATGTACAAATTCAAATCAATTTCGTCTTTCGAAGTTCTTACATAATATTCATCAAGCTTTTTATTGTACTCCACGCTATAGCTTTCGCTCTCAAGTATTCTTATGCTTGCAAAGTCGGTATAAGCGTCAAAAAATCCCCATCCCGCTATTGCAAGCAAAAGGAGAACCTTGACTATCCAGTTGCCCGTTATTTTTTTAAGCATTATTATATCAAGGAAGTCAGCTATCTTATCAATTACTCCCCATATTGTTTTGTTGTATTCTTTTTCATAGCCTGTCGTATCTATTTTTTCTCCACACACATTACAAAATTTATCTCCGTAATGGAGTTTGGAATTACATTTTTCACATATCATAACATAACCCCCTTTTTATATACCAAATCTTTCGGTAAGTCTTTCTTCGGCGATATACCATCGCTCTTCCCCTGTTTTTCTTGTGAGCAGGAATACATATTTTACCTTTTCATGATATTCCTTGTCGGCAGGAAGCGGTTTCGTATAGTCTATGTCTTCCTGATAGCCTTTAAAAGTCACAATGTAGTAGTCTATTTCAAGAACATCATATCCATTTTTAAAAAGCTTCTGCCCAAGCTCGCTCTTAACATCGCTTCCTGTCACGATGCTCTGCTCTATCCAATCTCTGTAGCCGTAAGGTTCCTCATCTTCCTCGCCCTCAAAATCTTCCAGTTCAATAAGACCTACGGGAATGGGATTTGTGAACATATCGTGGGTTCCTTTGTATTCATAGCCCGCTATATTATTTTCAGCCCAGAGTTCACTTCCCGAGCTGTATTCTTCAGGCTTTGACCAATATATGCTTCTCGGCATCAGTGTGTTATCAATTATGGCGTCGTATGCCGATATTGTATGGTCTATCCATATATGGTCGTCTTCAGTAAGTTCATATGTTTTTTCCTCAACTATTTCTTCTTCAGCAACCTGACTCTCAACAACCTGCTGTTTTACCACAGCATTAGTCTTCGGAACTTCCGTCACAGTTCTTATATGAGAATTCGGATTAGCGATAACTACCGTACCTGTAGTTACAACAGCTACCGTCATAACCAGTCCGTAGAGGTGTTGGAACAAAAACCTTTTGATGATTTCGTAAAGGTTTTCCTTTCCGAAATCAATTGTTTCGCCTTTGATTCTTTTTAATAAAAAAGATCTGAACGGAGAATGCTTCACGATAATTTTATTTTCACATTCCTCGCATATTATTGCACTTTTTTTATTTGCCGCGCCACAGGAAGTGCAATACATTATACCTTCGTCAATCTTAATATCAGCCATTTTCACTACCACCTTTTATCGTTTGTATTTTTATAATTCAGTTTCTTGGTTTCTGAATTTCTCCGTCAAGGTTTTTCCATATAAATTCGCCGTTTTCAAGAACTATATATCCGTGCCAGGAGTCCTCCTTGGGAATAGATACGGAGCCTGGGTTTATGTAACGGATGGAGTCTTTTTCATAATCCACGGGAATATGGGTATGTCCTGAAACACAAACATTTCCCGACTGAAGCGGTGGAAAATCGTGGTGTCCGTGAGATGCAAAAATCGTCATACCATCGAAAAAGAGCATAGCGCTGTCCGACAATACGGGAAATTCAAGCATCATCTGGTCAACCTCGGTGTCACAGTTGCCGCGAACGCAGATAAGCTTTTCTTTTATGCCGTTTAGCATTGCTGCAACTTCCTTGGGAGCGTACTGCTCGGGAAGGTTGTTTCTTGGTCCGTGATATAGAATGTCGCCGAGAAGAAGTACCTTTTCGGGATTTTCCTTCTCAATTGCGGATAAAAGCTTTCCGCAGTAATATGCTGAACCGTGTGTGTCTGATGCGATTAGTAGTTTCATAAATTTTCCTCCGTGATTTCGTATTTATTGTCGATAAGTGTGTAATTCACATCGTATTTTTGCGCAAGTTTTAAAACTTCTTCATTATCCTTCAAAGCGCACTCTATTGTGTAGTCGTCACACAGGCGCTTTTCAATAACATTTGCGTATGATTTTATATCGTCGAAGTGATTTTTTATATAGTCCTGACTCATCACAAGGCAATGAAATCTGATATTTTCAAGATACTCTTTTTCAAAATCTTTCTCCCAGTCAAAAGGGATATAACAGCCCTCGACAATCAGATTCTGATTATTTTCAATTGCGGTTTTAATTATCTCGCGAACAATGGGCCACAGGTATTTTGTAAGCTTCTCATCCTCACTCATAGGGGTAAGCTTTGTTTGTCCGCTGCGAATCAACCCCATTTTTAAGTGGTCCATTGAAAGATAGGGATATTTATATTTTTCAAGTAATTTCTGCGCCAGAGCAGTTTTGCCCGTATGCGACGCTCCCGTGATTAGAAATATCATTTTCACACCTCGTCTGCATTTCTTTCAAATTGCACAAAAAGTGCCCCGTCCCCAAGCTGTTTACAGATTAAATAACTTTATTGCGTTTTCGCGACATATTTTTTTATAGTTTTCTTCACTTATACAGCCGTTTTCGTATGATTTATCAAGCCATCCCGAAAGGAGACTCTGCTGATTGGGCATATAAAGGTCGGTGCCGAAAAGGAGCCTGTCCGCAAATTCCTCAATAAATTTATATGCAAAATCCTCATCGCGCGAAAGCGCGTTATAACCGCTGCCTGCAGAAAGGTCGCAGTAAAGGTTAGGATACTGACGAAGGAGTTTTATAACTGTTCCTTCCTCCACCTTCCCTTTCGGGTATCCGTTTCGCGTTTCCTCGGTAACATTTGTAGATATTTCACTCCAGAAGCATTGTGAATGGCCGAGGATTTTTAAGCCTGGGTATTTTTTCAATATTTTTTCAAGGCGAGGAAGCCCTAAATCATCCACAACGCCATAGCCAACACCTTTTTGGGGTGCGATATGAATTGTGACGGGCATATCGGCATTCGCACAATGATAAAAGAGATTATCCACGAAAGGATCATCAATATAGAGATTGGCAGTTACCTCGCCAACGCCCTTTGCCCCTCGGTTCTTGTAGTGTTCAAGAAGCTTTGAAAGGTCAGCGTCGCTGCTGTTACCACTCATTCTCGGGTCAATGTTACAAAACCAATAAAATGAATCGGGATATTTTTCCGCAACATTTGCAATTTCCTCATTTGACTGCACGAAGTTTCGTGACTCGGGACTTAATAAGGGCATAATAAAACCCTTTTCAATATTCAGCTCTTTGTATCGCTCAATCGTCTGCTCGGGAGTGGCAAGTGGCGTAGTAAAGGACGGAAGCGCATCTCCCCACATACTTGTATGAACATGAACATCTATCTTTTTCATAAGTAAAGCTCCAATTCATTTATTGTCTGCAAGGTCTTTTATAAGAAGCATAGAAAGGTTGTAGTAGGGAATTACGCTGTCTATATTCATATATTCGTCGGGGCAATGGTCACAGTCGCCACTTGGTCCCATACCATCAAGGCACAATACGCCAAAGCCTGTAAGAACATTTGCGTCGGAAAGTCCTCCGCGTGCTCTATGCTTAAACTCGATACCGTTTTCCTTTGTTATTTTCTCGACATGTTTTATGTATTTATCCGTTTTTTCAGTGTAGGGCATAGCACTCTTTGACGATCGTATTATCTTGACCTCTATGCCTCTTTCTTTAGCCTCTAAAGTCATTTCTTCAATGGCTTTATCAAAACGCTCAATTTCGCTGTTATCGGCGATACGGATATCTATTTTCATACTTGCCTTGGGTGCTACAACATTTCCCTTTATTCCACCGTTTGCAAGACCTACATTAACTGTGGTGTTCTTCTCTACACTTGCCATTTCAGAGAATTTAACAATCCATTTGCCCATTTCGTGAATGGCACTTTTAGAGTCGTTTGTGAACATATATCCGCAATGTCCGCCCTTGCCTGTAAAATCGATTGTGTACCACAGTCCTCCCTTACGTTCAGCACAGCATCCGCCATCACCAGACGCTTCGTAAACGAAGGCGTATTGGGCCTTTTTTGCATATTCTTCATATACAAATTTCGAATAGCGGCTGCCTATTTCTTCGTCAGGGTTGAATATTGCGACAATATTAAGTTTTTCGTTTACTTCTTCGGGAAGTTCTTTCAGAAGGTAGTACATCATAAGACTTCCGTGCTTCATATCGCATACGCCGGGGCCATATGCGCGATTGCCCTCAATTCTGAAAGGTCGTTCACTACAGGTGCCGTGAGGAAAAACTGTGTCAAGGTGACCAATCATAAGAAGGTCGTAATGCTCCGCCTCACGATTAGTGCAAATAACGCATTTTCCGCATTTACCGTCAAACTCGTACTCGTGAACATTCCAGGAAAGCTCACTGAATTTTTCCACGAAAAAGTCGGCGACCTTATTGACGCCCTCTACATCTTCAGAACCGCTGTCGATATTTACAAGGTATTCAAGGTCTTTCAGGTACTGATTAAGGTCCATAATTATTCCCCTTCACTGAAACCGTCTTTTTTGTATCTCACGAGAGCTACAACCGATGAAACCATATTAAAGGATTCACAAAGTATTCCGCCGAGCGAGAAGTTAAAGATATTATGTATAATCCACGCAGGCGACATAAGTGAAACCTGGAAATAACGAATGTGCTTTCCGTTTCCGCGCCACATCAGAATACTCATTATAAAGAGTGTTACATACGGAAGCGATGCAATAAAAATCATAAACCAGTTCCCCCATGCAAGATATGAGGAGAAAGCAAAACAGGCAGTGTAAAGAAGATTCACAACTGTAAGCTTCCATATTTTTTTGTCTTCCTTCGAGAACAAAAGCCCGCGCACAAGGTTTGTAAGATTAAAAAGTGCTCCTGCGTATGCATTTATGAGAAGAAAGTTTATAACAAACATAAAACTTCCTATTCCCTGCATCAAAAAGAAATTCCTGTTTTTCTTGCATTGAAATGACCACACAATAATAATAAGGCCTATTATTCCGAAGCCCTGTGCAACTAATTCTTTCGGCGACATATCAAAACTCCTTTACAAATTCATTTCCATCATAACATGCACGATGCCTTCTTCCATAAATTCTCCCGACACCGTTTTAAATCCCATTTTTTCATAGTAACCCTCCGCCTGCGTCTGTGCGTGGACTACTATTTTTTCGCAAGGGAATGTCTTTTTTATTGCCTCAATGCTTTTTTCCATAAGCTCGCGGCCCAACCCCTTTTTATGTTCAATCGACACTACTCTGCCGATTGTAACCTCCCCCTCGCCTGAAACGAATGCTCGAAGGCACGCCACGGCGCGCACTCCATCATCGAGGAAGCAATGAAGACAGTCATAGTCAACATCGTCCATATCCTGACAGACAATGTTTTGCTCAAGGAGGAAAACCTCGGTTCTTGATTTTAATATTTCGTAAAGTTCACGGTTTGTAAGATCCGCAAACATTTTGGCTTTAAATTCCATACTCGTCACCATTCAATTGAGAATATAACCTTGATTCCTTCTTTTTCAAGCGCCAATTCTTCGGGAATCAATTCAGTAACAGTCCCTTCGGGAAGCTCGTCTTTTTTAACATTGAGTCTGACGCTGAGCGACTTGGGGAGCTCTTCGCCAAGTTCTTCAAGGGGGATTCCTATAATAAAGTTTTGCTTTTCAAGAGGAGCTGCATATTCCTTTTCGAACTTTATCTTTGCGGGAATTGTTTTTTCAAAATTGTTTGTGAGCGATGCTTCCGTAACTGATATTCCATCCTCGCTTTTTTCCCATGTGATTCCGTCTTTGAAAGCCACATCGAAACACTCTATGTATAAAACGCCCTTATCAACATAGGGAAGGTTGAACGAAAGATTTTTTGCAATTGACTTATTGCCCGCATTTTTCGCAACTATTTTTTCAGGTCCTTTTGAAATGTATATAACAACCTCGCTGCCTTTTTTTGCAGTCGCCGTTACTGTAGGGCTCGATTTAAAAACCTTTCCCCTTTCTTCAATTTCGCGGTATTCTTTTTCTACAATCGGCACGAAGCCTGCTTCTTTAAGTGTTTTTACTGCTTCTCCCTCTGTCATTCCATATATGTCAGGGACTTCAGGTCTTCCACAGCCCGAAAAAAGCGAAACAACAATTGCAATAATTAAAACTACGGAAATATTTTTCATCTTTCTCATTTTCATTTTCTCCTATCGTTTTTTATAAATATATATTTAATATATTATACTATGTATTTTAATATATTACAACAAAAAAATCGTTATTTTCGCACAAAAAATCCTTCCTGGCGGAAGGATTTTTCTTAAGTTCTTTCTATGATGTTTTGGGGATTTTTCACTATGCTTTCGGGAGGTATTATTCCCCTTAAAGATGTCAGCGGATATACCGATGTATTTTTCCCGATTATCGTTCCGGGATTGAGCACACAACCGCAACCTATGTCAGTGCCGTCTGCTAAGAATGCACCCACTTTACGAAGGTTTGTTTCATAGCTTTTGTCGGCTTTTATGACGACATTTTTTCCATCTGCTTTAAGATTTGAGCAAATTGCTCCTGCGCCGAGATGCACCTTTTTTCCGAGAATTGAATCACCGATATAATTATAGTGTGCAACCTCCACATCATCCATCAGAATACAGTTTTTAAGCTC
>JAZRFX010000322.1:0-3419 GCA_045643845.1 Clostridia bacterium
TGGCTCACAGAACGACATGGCTACGATCCGACTTGACGGCACTCCCAAGGAGGGTGAAAGACCTAACGCCTATATCGCGGTTTTAGGCGATACTGACATCAAGAAAAACGAAGATTTCGGTGTTGATGCAGGCGCGGCCATAACAAATATGATGCTCCGCGCAACCGAGCTTGAGCTTGCAACTTGTTGGTTCGGCTCAATCGACAGAAAAGCAATTTGCGAAATCTTAAGCATTCCCGAAAATCTTCGCCTCCTTTATATCCTTGCCGTTGGTGAAGCGGCGCAGGAAAGTGTAGAATGCGAAATGACTGACGGCGATGTCAAATATTTTATGGACGAGAACGGCGTACTTAATGTGCCCAAACGCTCGCTTGAAGAAATAATCATTGAGGACTGATAATATGCACGAGTTTTCAAGAACTGCCATGCTTATCGGCGAAGATGCCCTTTTAAAACTTGCTTCAAAGCGTGTCGCAATATTCGGCGTCGGAGGAGTAGGCGGATATGTTGTCGAAGCACTTGCACGCAGCGGCGTAGGTGCGCTTGATCTTATCGATAACGATACAGTTAATATTACTAATATAAACCGCCAGATTATCGCCACTCACGACACAATAGGACGCTCTAAAGTCGAGGTTGCAAAAGAACGAATTTTAAGCATCAACCCGAAAGCGCAGGTTGATACGCATAATATTTTCTATCTTCCTGAAAACGCCGATACATTTGACTTTTCTCGCTACGACTACATAGTTGATGCTGTCGACACAGTGACCGCAAAAATCGATATCATCATAAAGGCAAAAGAAAAAAACATCCCCGTAATCAGCTCTATGGGTACGGGTAATAAGCTTGATCCAACGCAGTTTGAAATTGCCGACCTTTATAAAACGAGCGTGTGTCCGCTTGCAAGGGTAATGCGCCGCGAACTTAAAAAGAGGGGAGTAGACTCCCTCAAGGTGCTCTATTCCAAGGAAGAACCCAAAACTCCCGAAGGGGAAGAAAGAACTCCTTCAAGCATCGCTTTCGTCCCGTCGGTTGCAGGGCTCATCATCGCAGGCGAAGTCATAAAAGACCTTATAAAATAAGCAAAAAATCCCGAAAGAGGTTTCTTTCGGGATTTTTTTTGAATTATCGTCGATATTCTGATAAAAAATTATTGAAAAGTAAAAAAAACTGTGCTAAAATTTATAGATAAAGCAGGTTTTGACAGTTTTTAATATACTGATAGTATCAACTGTCAAACGGAGGTCAAAAATGATATATAACAATGTTTTAGATGCAATAGGAAGCACCCCTATAATAAAGCTTTCCCGTATGGTTGACGAGGACAGCGCGCGCATCCTTGTGAAGTTTGAGGGCTTAAATGTAGGCGGCTCAATCAAAACGCGCACCGCGTACAATATGATACTCGAAGCTGAAAAAGAGGGTAAAATAAATAAAGACACAATCATCGTAGAACCCACAAGCGGAAATCAGGGCATCGGCCTTGCACTTGTCGGCGCGGTAAGGGGGTATAAAACCCTTATCATCATGCCCGACTCGGTAAGTGAGGAGCGCAGAAAACTCGTAAAGCAGTACGGCGCCGAGGTTATGCTCATCCATGACGCAGGCAATATCGGTGACTGTATTGAGGAGTGTCTGCAGACCGCACTTCGTATGCAACGCGAAAACCCCAATGTTTTCGTTCCGCAGCAGTTCGAAAACCCCGCAAACCTTGCCGTTCAGCGTAATGTCACGGGAAAAGAAATCCTGGAGGCGGTAGGTGGCCCCATCGACGGATTTTGCAGCGGCATCGGTACAGGTGGTACAATCACAGGTATCGGTGAAGCTCTTAAGGAGAAAAATCCCGATATTACAATATGGGCGGTTGAGCCTGAACACGCGGCGATTTTGTCGGGTGGCTCTATCGGAACACATTTGCAAATGGGAATTGGCGACGGACTTATCCCACCGATTCTTAATCAGAATATATACAGCGATATTTGCATCGTAAAGGACGAGGAGGCAATCCAGACAGCAAAGGACCTCGCTTCAAAGGAAGGTATCCTCTGCGGTATTTCAAGCGGTACAAATGTTGCGGCGGCAATCAAGCTCGCTAAAAAACTTGGTAAGGGAAAAACAGTTGTAACAGTTTTGCCCGACACAGCAGAAAGATATTTTTCAACCCCACTTTTTGAGGATTGATTTAACAAATTTTAGGAGGAGATTTATATGAACACAAATGTAAGACCCGACTCAATGGAGCGTATTACTACAAAAGCTTTGGCAGACAAATTCATCGACGAACAGGTATCCCTCGTTCGTGAACAGGTAGGCGACAAGAAGGTTCTTCTTGCACTTTCAGGCGGTGTTGACTCATCCGTTGTTGCCGCACTTCTTATTAAGGCAAACGGCAAACAGCTCGTATGTGTGCATGTAAATCACGGCCTTATGCGTAAGGGCGAAAGCGAACAGGTTATCGAAGTGTTCCAGAAAGGACTCGACGCTAACCTTATCTATGTAGACGCTACTGATAGATTCCTTGATCTTCTTAAGGATGTTGCAGAGCCCGAAAGAAAGAGAAAAATCATCGGCGGCGAATTCATCAAGGTGTTTGATGAAGAGGCTGCAAAACTTGAAGGTATCAAGTTCCTTGCACAGGGTACAATTTACCCCGACATCCTTGAAAGCGACGGCGTAAAGGCTCATCACAATGTTGGTGGTCTTCCCGAAGATATGGAAATGGAGCTCGTAGAACCCGTAAAGCTTCTCTACAAGGACGAGGTTCGTGTAGTAGGATCAGCTCTCGGTCTTCCCGATGAAATGGTATATCGTCAGCCGTTCCCTGGTCCTGGCCTTGGCGTAAGATGTCTTGGCGCAATTACTCGCGACCGTCTTCACGCACTCCGCGAAGCTGACGCAATCCTCCGCGAAGAATTTGATAACTGCGGTCTTGCAAAGACAGTTTGGCAGTACTTTATCGCAGTTCCCGATATGAAGAGCGTAGGCGTAAAGAACGACAAGCGTTACGAGGGTTGGCCTGCAATCATCCGTGCTGTCAATACAACTGACGCTATGACAGCAACTATTGAAGAAATCCCCTACGAAGTTCTTCACAAAATTACAAATCGTATCACAAACGAAGTAGAAGGCATCAACCGTGTCCTTCTCGACCTCACTCCCAAGCCCATCGGAACTATAGAGTGGGAGTAAAATGAAAAATCCCCGAAAGCCTTGAAATATCAGGGTTTTCGGGGTTTCTTTTTGCCTTTTGAGTACATTTTGAGTATAATTTTTATAGTATCAATAAAGTATCACATATTTTACTCAGCAGAATTAAGAGGAATGTCAGAATGCTGAAGCTCAAGTTCAACCACGTCTTTTGCTTCTTTCAAATCTTCTAAAATCTTAATAAGATCTTTATCAAATGTGTCGCAGAT
>JAZRFX010000323.1:0-2334 GCA_045643845.1 Clostridia bacterium
CGCTGATGTATTTGGCAAAAATGTTTCCGTATCCCCTGTTCAGCAGGACGCAGCTTCTCTCGGAGCTGCTGCTTTAGTTGCTGTTGGTTGCGGAGCGTGGGATTCTTTTGACGGTCTTAAGGAAGTTCATAAGAAAAAAGAAGTTGTGAAGTATAGTGCGGAAAATCACAATGTATATGAACAACGAATTGAACTTTATCAGAAAATGTGTGACGCTTGCTCCGACCTTGGAGATGCTATGAAGAAAACAACTGTTTGAGAGAAAGGAAAATTAAGCAATGGATATGAAAACATTACCACGAATGATTGACTTAAGTTGTGTTAAAGCCGATTCTTCAATCGAAGAAATGAACAAGATGGTTCAGCTCGCGAAGGATTATAACTTTGTTTGTTGCTTTGCGATGCCATACTATACCAAGTGGCTTGTAGAACAACTGAAAGATTTCCCCGAAACGGTTATCGGAGGTGCAGTTGGTTTTCCTCATGGTAACGATCTTACCGAGGTCAAGATTTTAAGTGCTGTTACACAAAAAAATCTTGGCTGTAAGGAAATTGATATGGTGCAGAATATCACTGCGCTTAAACATGGCGACTACGACGAGGTTGAAAAAGACATCAGGGCGGTAAAAGAAGCTATCGGCGATACTCCGTTAAAGGTTATCCTTGAGGTATCTTATCTTACCGATGATGAAATTTGCAGAGCTTCGGAAATCGCCGTTAAGGGCGGTGCGCACTTTGTAAAAACAGGCACCGGTTGGGGAAACAAGCCCACTACTGTTGACCATATTAAGTTGATACATAAAACCATTGGCGACAGCGCTAAAATAAAAGCCGCTGGTGGCGTAAGAGATCTTGAAACAATCCTTGCTATGATTGATGCAGGATGTTCAAGATTCGGAATAGGTGTTAATTCTTCCATTGCCATTCTTAAAGAAGCAGGCTTGTGGAAATAAATTAAATTTTAACTAAACGAAAGGAATTGATTTTATTATGGAAAAATTCGAATATTATAACCCCGTTAAGGTAGCATTTGGCGAAGGAACTCTTGAAACAGTTGGCTCATATGCTAATCAGTATGGAAAGAAGGCATTGCTTGTAACATACACTGAATGCGATTTCTTTGCTGAAACAATTGAAAAAATCAAAAAATCTCTTTCTGAAAACGGCGTTGAAGCGCTCGTTTATGAAGGAATAACAGCTAATCCTAAAATTTCACAGGTAGAAGGCGGCGTAAAGCTTTGCAAAGAAAATAATATCGACCTTATTATCGCGCTCGGTGGCGGTAGTGTTATCGATGCGGCAAAGGTTATTGCTGCGGGCGTATATTACGATGGTGCTCTTTCAAATATGCTTATGCTTTCACACAGTAATGTCACATCAGTTTCTCCTGAAAAAGCACTTCCCTATATCGCTATCCCGACTCTTGCAGGTACAGGTAGCGAAATGAATCCCATCGGCGTTATAACAGATGATGCTACAGGCAAAAAGAGCTATGTATGGGCTCCTGGATGCCTTTACGCAAAGGTAGCAATTATGGATCCCGTTCTCACAGTAGGTCTTCCTCCTTATCAAACAGCTTGTGGTGGTTACGACATATTTGCCCATGTTATGGAAGCCTACATAAACTCAGATCCGACACTCGATTTTACTCTTCACGATCGCATGCAGGAAGGTGTAATGAAAGCAGCTCTTGAAGCTCTTGATAAGGTTTGGGAAAACCCTCAGGATACACAGGCTCGCGGAGTGATGATGTGGGCAGCTTCTATTGCTCTTAACGGCTGGCTTCTTTCAGGTACATTCGCATTTACTCCCATGCATCAAATGGGCCACGTGCTCAGCGCAAAATATAACGCAACACACGGCGCAACTCTTGCTTGTATGATGATTTCCTGGATGAAATATTTCGAAAACCGTCCCGATAACACAAAGTATGTTAAATTAGCTGAAAATGTTTTTGGTTGCGATTTAAAGACTGCTTACGAAAAGTTTGACAAGATGATGAAAGAAAAAGGCGTGCAGACAAGAATCAGCGAATTCGGTGTTAAGGAAAGCGATCTTGACGCCCTTACTGATATGGTTGTATCCGTTTCCTTCGGCAGCGACAATATGCTTAACGGATTTCCTAAAATGTCAAGAGAAGATATTTACCAGTGCTTCAAACTTGCACTTTAATTTCTATAGTTTTTCAAGAAGGAGAAATAATTTAATTTTCCCGATTAAATTATATGTTGTCCTATGTATAAGGTTATACTCGAAAACACACTCACAGTTTTAAATAATCTTAATATGCCTATTCCCGAGCGTGGAATGATAGCAGGTTGCGGAATTTCTTAT
>JAZRFX010000324.1:0-2257 GCA_045643845.1 Clostridia bacterium
GATAAACTTGAATTTTGTAAGATTTTTCGGTGCAGTGCTGAAATAATATTCTTCACTTCTGTATGAATCATTACCGCAGGTGTAATAATATTTAGTATCAGGCTCAAGACCTGTAAGCAAAGCAGAAAAAATATGGCTTTCGTCAATATCGCTTACAAAAAGATCTTTTGATGCATCACATCTTTTTTCTTCTCCGTTTTCTGTTCTGAAAAGAACATAGCCTTCAGAGATATCTGTGCTTGTTCTCCATGTAACAGCCATCTGTGTTTCAGCATCGCCGTTTATGCTGACCATAATATGGTCAGGAAGCTGAGCTGAACCTCTTATCGGTTTTTCCATATTACATATCCTCATTTCTGAATGATAAAACTATTTCATCTGTTGTAAAATCAAGATTACGCAGTTTTATTCCTGCTGCGTCAAACATTTTTTTAGAAGCGATTGTACCTTTTGTCATTGCATATTTATCTGACACATATACAACTTCTTTTATTCCGCTCTGAATAATTGCCTTTGCGCACTCATTACAGGGGAAAAGCGTTACATAAATACGGCATCCTTCAAGACTTGTGCCTCTGTTGTTAAGAATTGCATTGAGCTCCGCATGGCACACATATGCATATTTTGTTTCAAGCTCATCGCCTGTGCGGTCCCAAGGAAAAACATCATCGTCACAGCCTACGGGAAATCCGTTATAACCTACTGACATAATCTTGTTTTTCTCGTTTACGATACAAGCGCCAACCTGTGTATTAGGATCTTTGCTGCGCTTTGCAGAAAGGATTGCAATTCCCATAAAATATTCATCCCAAGAAATATAATCACTGCGTTTTGCCATGATAATCCTCCGATAAAAATAAATATTTATTACTTGTTTTATGCATAATTATACAAAACCGGATAATACGCATAGTAAAGAAAAAAAACAACCGTCGTTTCTTTTACAGAAAAGTTTTATTCAATTACAACGCCCTTTTTAAGAATAACATTTGCATAAAGAGCACTTTCGCCTGTAGCAACTATTGCATAAGCCTTTCTTGCTCTTTCATAAAATGCAAATCTTTCAATTTCTTCAAACTTGACATTATCCTGATGAGCATCAACAATTTTTCTGTACTCTTTCCAGATAACAGGGTCAACATTGTCGCCGGGAGTTACCTGCATAAGCATTACAGGCGCATCAACATATGTATCAAGGGGAAGAAGCTTCAGTATAGCATCAAGCAATTCAGGTACACCGTGACCGTCGCAACGGATAAGTCTCTGTGCATTTGATGCTGCGGGGAAGTTACCGTCACCGATAACAATTTCATCACTGTGTCCCATTTCGTGAAGAATCTTCAGAAGATCGGGTGAAATAATAGAAGGTATATTTTTAAGCATAACAGATTTCTCCTTACAGTTTTTTTCCATTTTAGCACAGACTACATTAATATACAACAATAAAATAAAAAATTTAATATTTATTTAAATATGATTGCAAATTTTAGCGTTTTGATATATAATGATTGCAGTAGAATTCAAAGAAAGCGAGATTCATATGAAGGTTTTGATATTAAACGGAAGTCCACACGACAGCGGAAGCGTATTCACTGCGCTTTCCGAGCTGATCTCGACGCTTAGCGCAGAGGGAATAGATACAGAGCTTATTCACATAGGAGCAAAAGCGATACGCGGCTGCGTAGCCTGCAGAAAATGTACCGAGCTCGGAAGATGCGTATTCGACGATGAGGTCAACGCGATAGCCGAGAAATTCAAGGAGTGCGACGGCCTTGTCGTAGGCTCTCCCGTCTACTATGCTGCTCCTAACCCCACGCTCATCGCTCTTCTCGACAGACTCTTCTACAGCACACCCTTTGCGAAAACCATGAAGGTTGGCGCGGCTGTGGTCTCCGCAAGACGCGGCGGTTGCACCGCAACCTTTGACGCGCTGAATAAGTATTTTGCGATTTCGGGTATGCCGATCGCTACGAGCCAATATTGGAACATGATACACGGCAACTGTGCTGATGACGCGATTCAGGACGGCGAGGGACTGCAGACCATGCGCACGCTCGGAAGGAATATGGCATTCCTTCTGAAGTCCATTGAGCTCGGCAAGCGCGAATTTGGAATCCCCGAAAAGGAACCGGGAATTCGAACGAATTTTATAAGATAATGTAAACTATAGTTTCCATTATCTTCCTAAAACTCAACACGGTATGGCACATAATGAAAGAGGCGTGGTCTTTCCGACCTCGCCTCTTCTTAACTTTTA
>JAZRFX010000325.1:0-1521 GCA_045643845.1 Clostridia bacterium
CTTACACCTCTTGCAGGTATCCTTATGGGTACAAGAAGCGGTGACATCGACCCCGCTATCGTAACTTTCCTTATGGAAAAGGAAAACCTTGGCATCAAGGAAATCAACAATGTTCTTAATAAGGAAAGCGGTGTTTACGGCGTAAGTGGCGTTTCAAGCGACTTCCGTGACCTCAGCGCTGCTGCAGAAGGAGGCAACAAGCGTGCCGAAGCTGCTCTTAAGATGTTCTCTTACGGCATCAAGAAGTATATCGGTAGCTACGCAGCTGCTATGGGCGGTGTAGATGCAATCGTATTTACTGCAGGCGTTGGCGAAAACGACTGTGCAACCCGTAAGGATATCGTTACAGGACTTGAATTCCTCGGCGTTAAGATTGACGACGAAAAGAATAAGCTCCGCGGTCAGGCAATCGATGTTTCAGCTGAAGGTGCTGCAGTAAGAACACTTGTAATCCCCACAGATGAAGAAATGATGATTGCTATCGAAACTGAAAGATTGGCAAAATAATTGTTGACAAGTTGAAAAAACGATAGTATAATATACAGGCGCATATAATAGAAGCGCGCAGAAGTAGGTGCTTTTATATGAAGATAAATATCGCATCTGTGCTCAGAAATGACGGTGCTTCAAAAGCGTTTTCAGGAAATGTGGAGCTTGGAACGGTTAATTATATGGGCAGCACGCTCGCATTCACGGGTCCCCTTCTTGTAGAAGGAACGGTGCTCAATATCGGCGATACTCTCGAAATAACGGCAAGCGTTACGGGGGAGTATGAAACAGAGTGCTCTCGTTGCGGAAAAAAGGTTCTTGAGAAGCTTTCTGCAGAACTTTTTGAAAGTATCGACAGCGAATTTACCGATGTTGACGAGGAATGCGTAACGATAAGCGGAAATGTAATTGACATTTCAGGCAGTATAGACGCGTGTATATTTGGCAGTATTCCGATGCAGTTTTTGTGCAAGGAAGACTGTAAGGGACTTTGCCCCGTTTGTGGCATAGACCTGAATAATAATGAATGCAATTGCGAAGTTGAGGTCTATGACCCGAGATTCGCCATCTTTAGAAATTTAAGTAAAGAGGTGTAAGAAAATGGCAGTTCCAAAGAGAAGAACTTCTAAGGCAAGAAGAGATAAAAGAAGAGCTAATTGGAAACTTGAAGTTCCCGGCATGATCAAGTGCGCTAACTGTGGAGAGCTTATTAAGGCTCACATCGTTTGCAAGCACTGTGGTTTCTACAAGGGCGTTCAGGTTGTTAAGAAAGCTGAAAACTAATCACAAAAGAGCAATTTACCGCCTCAAAATTTGAGGCGGTAAATTAATTTGCCTTGAAAATTAAAAAAAGTTGCCCCCGTAGTAAAGTGGATATTACAAGTCCCTCCTAAGGATTAGTCGCGTGTTCGATTCACGCCGGGGGTGCCAACAAAAAAGTCACTTTTGCCTGCCAGGACAAAGGTGACTTTTTTGAATGATGTTTGCCTAACGGCAAATGATGACGCTTACGCTAATGATGTTTCCTTCGGA
>JAZRFX010000326.1:0-3015 GCA_045643845.1 Clostridia bacterium
CATAAATTTTCCTCTTTTATGCGGAAGTGATAAAGCGGCACCGACCACAAAACGCAAAACAAGAACATTTGATTTCTTTTATTGGAAATCATTAGGGCGTTTAACAAGGCACCTTTAATTGTTTATTGTAGAAATTCGCGTGGCGAATTTCGGTTTTACGCGTTTTGTTCCGCACAAACTTCGCCTCTCGCTGTACCATCGTACAGCTTCGGATAACCCTTCGGCTCAGTTTGCACGCTCTGCACCACTTTCTCCCATCCTTGTTGGGGTGCGAAAATCTTCATTCATTCCGCATTGTGAATTATTCTTCAAATAAAGAAGTTTGCCTTGCTCCGCCTTCTCCATCACGGAGATAGTATCCCGACGACGGAATTGTTCTCGCTTCATAGCCTGCGGTGGATTTAAGCGATGTTTCAGGCATTTCCATTCTTGTCAAAAGCGACTTTCTTCTCATCGTCATTACCTGAACGCCCTGACTGGAGCGACTTGTCTTTGTCATAATATCCTTTGTATTGAATACCACGCACTTATCAATATTGCTGAAGAGCGCCACCTGACATTCTTCCTTGCAGTAGAGCATACCGATGATATTGCCCTTTCCGTAGGCGTTTGTCAGCTTCTTACGATTGGTCTTTGTTTCGTAGCCCTTCATATCGACCTTGGCAACCTTACCGCTATCAAATGCAAAGAGCATAAATCCGCCGAAATCGTATGCAGGTGTGCAGTAAAGTATCTTTTCACCAGGCTCCATACCGATAAGGTTGGGTAGATATTCGCCGAGTGCACTTGCCTTCGTGTCGGGAATGTCGTAAAGCTTCATTTTATATACATTCTGCCTGTCGGAGAAGAAGAGCATCTCCATTTTGTTACTTGCTTCCGCTTCGCAAAGAAGGCTGTCGCCCTCCTTGAACTTTTGCTCACTTGCGGCGCGGAGCGAAACGAGTGTTATCTTCTTGAAGTAGTTTTCGCGCGACATAAATACGCGGACATTGTAATCCTCGATAAATGTTTCGGGGCTTTCGACTACCTCGTCCTCGGCATCGATAACGACAGTTTTTCTGTCGCAGCCGTACTTTTTCGCAATGTCTTCAAGCTGTTTTGAGATAAGCTTGCGGATTCTTGCATCGCTCTCGGCAGTTTTCTGAAGGTCTGCGATTTCTTCAAGAAGCTTTTCAATTTCGCTTGTGCGCTTCAAGATATATTCCTTATTTAAATTACGAAGCTTGATTTCCGCAACGAATTCCGCCTGAATCTCGTCAATTCCGAAGCCTGCCATAAGATTGGGAACAACCATAGCGTCCTCGGGAGTGTTGCGGACGATGTAAATCGCCTTGTCGATATCAAGAAGGATTTTCTCAAGGCCCTGCAAAAGGTGTAATCTGTCCTGCTTCTTCGCAATTGTGAAGTTGAGCATACGGCGGATACACTCGGTGCGGAACTTTATCCATTCTTTAAGGATGTCGCGTACGCCGAGTACCATAGGCTCGCCATCAATCAGGATATTGAAGTTACAGCTGAAGCTGTCTTCAAGGGGCGTTTGCTTGTAAAGTCGCGCCATAAGCTTTTCGGCATCTACGCCGCGCTTTAATTCGAGCGTGATTTTAAGACCTGTCTTATCGGTTTCGTCGCGCACATCGTTAAGGTCGCGGAGCTTACCGCTTTTAATAAGCTCGGTAATTTTATCTATAATAGCTTCAATCGTGGTGCTGTAAGGAATTTCGGTAACCTCGATGATATTCTGCTTTTTGTCATAGGTGTACTTTGCGCGCACCTTGACACTTCCCGTGCCTGACGAGAAGATTTTTTGCATAACCTCATCATTTTTGATGAGGAATCCGCCCGTTGAAAAGTCGGGGCCCTCGATAAATTCGGAAAGGTCGGCATTCTTATCCTTCATCAGCGCAATTGTAGCGTTACAAATTTCGCGCAGGTTGAAGGATGCAATATTGCTCGCCATACCTACCGCAATACCCTGATTGGGATTTACGAGAATGTTGGGGAACGCTGTCGGAAGGAGAGAAGGCTCCTTCATTGTGCCGTCGTAGTTGTCAACAAAATCAACGGTGTCCTTGTCGATGTCACCGAAAATTTCGTTACATATCGGGAGGAGCTTTACCTCTGTATAACGAGACGCGGCAAAAGCCATACCGCTGCTGTAATGACGACCGAAGTTACCCTTTGAATCCACAAGCGGGTGCAAAAGTGCCATATTTCCCTCGGTAAGACGGACCATTGTTTCGTAAATCGCCATATCGCCGTGGGGGTTAAGCTTCATTGTTTCGCCCACGACATTGGCACTTTTTGTGCGGTTGCCGGAAAGAAGCCCCTTCTTGTACATAGTGTAAAGAAGCTTTCGATGTGACGGCTTGAAACCGTCAATTTCGGGGATTGCTCGAGATATGATTACACTCATCGCATAAGGCATATAGTTTTTTTCAAGTGTTTCGGTTATGCCCTCGTGAGTGAGAATAATTCTTTCTTCGTTCATGTGGATTCCTCCAATTTACATAGATATAGTCATTATATCATAAAATATGAAGAAAAGCAAATTTTATCAAACAAAATTTACCTTTTTAATTTGTTGACTTGAAAGAGCCGAAACTGTATAATGAATATGTATGTGTGCCCGTAGCTCAGTTGGATAGAGCGTCAGACTCCGACTCTGAAGGCCGTGCGTTCGAATCGCATCGGGCATACCACGTCGCAGCAAACGGCGTTGTGCTCGAAAGAACCGCTTAATCGCGGCTCTTTTTCACACGCTTTGTTGCTGCTCCTTTTTCGCAAAAAGTCACGCTCGGCACACCTGTTCGCTTGTAAACGCGCTCGCGACGGCTCTCTGTCGCTACCACCTTTTTGCGAGGTGCCTTTGGCACGAAAAAACTATTTATACCCCCCCAATAATAATCTTCGATTTGATTCGGCCTGAAAAAACAGTATAATGACTCTTGAAAGAAGGTTTTTTCGTGAAAACAAACTACTTTAAAAACGCAATCGGTCATTTTAATACAATTACGC
>JAZRFX010000327.1:0-3640 GCA_045643845.1 Clostridia bacterium
GCGCCCATACATCCTGCGGCGCAGGACCTTGCGGAATCGTCAATTCTTTCGCAGTATAACCTCTCAAGCGCCAGCGAAATGCTTTTCCTTGAAGGATATGTTGCAGATGATGATACACAGATTCTTAAAGATAACGAGGGAAATAAGCTTTCATTTACGCTTCTTGTGAATGAGGATAACCCCGAAAGAGTGAAGACAGCACAGCTTCTTTCCGAACAGCTTTTTGCCGCAGGCATCGAAGTAATAGTGGATGAGCTCCCGTTTGAAAAATACCTCGAAAATATAGAAAAGGGGAATTATGAGGCGTATCTTGGCGGCATAATTTTAAATAATCCCTACGATTACGAAGCACTTTTAGGCGCAGAAGGCGCGCTTAATAATTACGGCGGAGAAAGTGAATCAATGACTCTTGCACTCTCCGCACTTTGCACGGCGCCTACAACCGACTCACTTTCCGACGCGGCGTTTAATTTTGAGGAAATATTCCTTCGTGAACAGCCCGTATGCGGACTTTTATTCAAATCGGATTCTCTTATGACTACGAAAAATGTTACGGGAAAGCTTAACCCGACCGTAAACTATCCCTACAGGAATTTATGGGGCTGGTCAAAGAGCGAATAACAAAATAGAACACAAAACACCTCTCTGTAATAATATATAGGGAGGTGTTTTCATTATGAATATTAAAAAAATACTGATTATCGGCGGAGATACAAGGATAGAATATCTGGCAAAAGCGCTCTCGCAGGAAGGCTTTGAGGTAAAGCATTTCGGCGGGGAAGAGCCACTTAAAACGGCGGTATCCTGGTGCGATGCAGTAGTCTTGGGACTCCCGTGCAGTCGTGACGATAAAACGGTCGATGCACAAAATCTTAAGGAGGAAATACTTTTAAAAGACCTTTTCCACATAATAGGGAAAGATAAGCTCCTCCTTGCAGGGAAAATGTCCGATGGAATAAAGGCAGTTGCCGACATTTTCTCGGTTCGTTGGGTAGACTATTTTATGCGCGAGGACCTTGAAATCCTAAACGCCGTTCCAAGCTGTGAGGGTGCAATTCAGATTGCTATGGAGGAGCTTCCCATAACAATTTTCGGAGCAAATGTCGTTGTGACGGGCTTCGGAAAAATAGGGGAACTGCTTTCCATTATGCTCAAAAACCTCGGTGCAAATGTGACCGTTGTCGCGCGCCGCGCTTCACAACGCGCAAAAGCGCGAACACACTCACTTCACGCGGCGCCGTTTTCGTATCTTGGCGAATGTATGGAAAGTGCCGATTTAGTATTTAACACCGTTCCCCAGCAAATTATAAAGAGGGAGCACCTTTCAGGCGCGAAGGATGCCCTTATAGTAGACCTCGCATCAAAACCTGGAGGCGTGGATATGGAAGCCGCGCGCGACCTGGGGGTAAAAGTAATATGGGCGCTTGGACTTCCGGGGAAGGTTGCGCCCGTTACTGCGGGCAATATCATAAAAGAAACCATCTGCAATATTATAAGTGAATCAGGTGAATAAAACTATGGATGCAAAAGGCATCAAACTGGGCTTTGCATTTACCGGTTCGTTTTGCACTTTAAGAGTTGTCACCGACGCTCTTTATAAAGTAAAAGAGAAAGGTTATGATATATTTCCAATTATGAGCGAGGCTGTCTATTCTACCGACACCCGCTTTGGTAAATGTAAAGATTATATAGAAGAAATAGAAAATATATGCGGCAGAAAAATAATCGCAACTGTCCCTATGGCAGAGCCGATAGGTCCTAAAAAACTGATTGACGCGCTTCTTATAGCACCGTGTACGGGCAATACCTTGGGCAAAATTGCGCAGGGGATTTATGACGGATGCGTGCCGCTTGCCGCGAAAGCGACGCTTCGCAATAACGCACCCGTGATAATCGCTCCGTCAACGAATGACGGACTTTCTTCCTCTTTGAAAAACATAGGATTGCTTCTCAATTCAAAAAATATTTATTTTGTTCCATTTGGTCAGGATGATCCCATAGGAAAGAATAATTCTCTCGTCGCAAAATGGGATTATATCATTCCCGCCGTGGAAGATGCCCTTTCGGGAAAACAGTTTCAGCCTATATTGATGTAAAAAAACGATGCAGTCTGTCAGGACTGCATCGTTTTTATGGCTACCCCTTGAAAAAATAGGGGATTTATGCTAAAATAATAGGGATTTTTCTTAAATAAGGGTTGACTTTAGCGCTTTACCGTGGTAAAATGCTAAAGTGAATTTATTAAAATGGAGTCAGATTTACATGAAAGTAAACGAAAACATCTTAAAAACTGAAGAAAAAATAACTCTTGCACTTCGCTCACTCTATCACGAAAGCGGTTATACCCCTTTCAAAATGAGCCGTTTTGAAGAGTATGATATGTATGTGCGTAACAAGAATTTTGTCGGCAGCGGAAACATCGTAACCTTTACTGACCTCGGAGGAAGACTTCTTGCGCTTAAGCCTGATGTGACGCTCTCTATCATAAAGAATTATAAAAAGGTAGACGGAGCGGTAAGCAAGGTTTATTATAACGAAAATGTTTATCGTCCTGACCGCGCTACTCACGAAATAAAGGAAATTATGCAGTCTGGTATTGAATGTATGGGTGAAATCGGCGCACTTGACGAGTGCGAGGTTTTGTCACTTGCTATAAAGAGCCTTAAGACAGTAAGCGAAAACTACATTCTGGATATTTCTTCTGTCGGTATTGTGAAAGGGCTTATAAGTGCCGCAGGCGTTGACAGCGATGTTGAAAAGCAGATGATTTCGCTTCTCTGCGATAAAAACAGCGCCGCACTTTCCGCTCTTTGCAACGAAAACGGAGTTGGAAGTGCAATAACTGATGTTGCAGTAAAACTCTGCGACCTTTCAGGGAAGGCAACAGATAAAATAGCAGACCTTGAAAAGCTTTGCATCAACCGAGAAATGATGGAGGCTACAGAAGGACTCAAGAATCTTATCATCGCGCTTGACGAATGCGATATGGCAGACAGAATACTCGTTGACTTCTCAATCATCGGCGACACAAAATACTACAACGGCGTTGTATTCCGTGGCTATGTGGATTCTCTTCCCAAGAGCATCCTCGCAGGCGGCAGATACGATAACCTTCTTCGCGGAATGGGCAAAAACGGCGGTGCAATCGGTTTTGCGGTCTACTGCGATATGTTGGAACGCATTGACACTACAAATAAATCCTACGACTGCGATGTGCTTCTCACTTATGAAGACGGTGCGTCCTCAGGCGATATAATAAAGCTTGCCGATTCTCTCAAAAAAGAGGGGAAAAGCGTAAATATTCAGAAAAATGATGTGGGTGTACTTCGCTATAAAGAAACGCTCAGGGTATTGAAAGGTGGCGAAACCGTAAATGGATAAGTTCCTTAACATCGCACTTCCGAAGGGAAGACTTGGCGAAAAGGTTTACGACATATTTGAAAAGGCAGGTTTTGAGTGCCCCTCAATCCGTGAGAATAACCGCAAACTTATTTTTGAAAACGAAGAGGCAGGCGTTCGCTACTTCTGGGTAAAGCCCTCGGATGTTGCAATCTATGTTGAGCGTGGCGCGGCAGATATCGGCGTTGCGGGAAAGGATATTCTTCTTGAATACAATCCCGATGTTTACGAGCTTTGTGAC
>JAZRFX010000328.1:0-7485 GCA_045643845.1 Clostridia bacterium
GTCTTGACAAGCTCTATGCAATTCATATGAATGATTCAAAAAATCCGTTTGAAAGCCATAAGGACCGACACGAAAAAATCGGCGAAGGCTCTATCGGACTTGAAGCAATGAAGAATATCATCAACAACCCCCGTCTTAAGCATCTTCCGATATTCCTTGAAACACCCAACGAACTTGACGGCTATGCAGAAGAAATTAAAACATTAAAAGAAAAAAGAAAATAAAAAATCAGGGCGATTGCCCTGATTTTTTTTATATCTTAATACTAACCCATTTGCCTTTTTTGTAGCGCGCGCCCGACATAATAAATCTTGTTACCTGATCTGCAAGAACACCCATCCATACGCCGAAAATTCCCATTCCGAGCGGGTAGCAGCATACATAACCTACAATTGTTCGCGTAACTGTAATGCTGAAGGCCGAGATGAACGCAGTGTATTTTGTATCGCCTGCGCCACGAAGCGAGCCCATATAAATACATTGTCTTATCTGCAAAAGAACAGCGACAGTAAGAATATACATTATCGAAACGCCGATATCAATAATATCGGGATCCTTGGGGAAGAAAAGCCACATTATCCATCTTGAGAACAAAAGGAATACTACAGCGAATACAATCGACATAATGCCACCGATTTTATGACACTTTTTACCATATTCCTTTGCCATATCGGGGTTTTTTTCGCCTAAACTTCTACCTATCAGAGCAACTGCCGCGTGCTGAAGTCCGTCACCGATAGCAAACGATAAACTTATTACATTCAAACACGCCTGATGTGCCGCCATAGCGCTTGTACCCTGATCAGCTGCCATAAGCGCCGTTGCAAGAAAGCCTGCGCGAATGAGCAGTTGTTCAAGAAAAATGCTGTAACCGAGCTTAATTATATTTACAAGCGATACGAGGCGTGGCTTGATTTTGTTTTGGATTATATAGATAAAATTTACATAACAGTCCTTTTTGCAGACTGAAATAATACTCATCGTACACGATACCGCTGCGCCGAGGATTGTGGCAATTGCCGCACCTCTTATTCCAAGAGCGGGGAAGCCGAATTTTCCGCCAATGAGAAGATAGTTGAAAATAACATTAACCGTGTTTGAAGTAAGATTTGTGCGCATAGTGATTTTTGTGTTTCCGACACCGCGCTGAATGGCATTTATACAAATTTGTATGCAGTTAAAAATCATACAGCCCATAATTATTTTGAAATACAAAACTGCGCCGTCGTGAGTATCAGCATTGGAGCCGCAGAATTTTATTATGGGAGAAGCAAAAAAGCTCATCAAAAAACCGATGATTGCGGCGAGAATAACGGCGGTAAGAACACCTGTGGAAAGGAGCGCGTTCGCCTTATCTCTTTCGCCTTCGCCCAAGCGCCTTGCAACAAGTGCTGAAAGCGAAACCGACAGTGCCGTAAATATGGCGTAGCCTATAAATTTCGGCTGCGTGGTAAGACCTACCGATGCTACCGCTTCAGGTCCGAGCGAGCTTACCATAATTGAGTCAAGAAACCCTGCAAAGCAGATGAAAAACGACTCAATCATCGCGGGAAGTGCCATTTTAATTGTAGTTTTCATTGTAGTGCTCATTTGCTTCATAAAAGCGCCTTCTTTCAACGAAAAATTATAGCACTTTGAAGGAGGGGAGTCAAGCCATATAATATAAATAAAAATATTAAATTATATTAAAAAAAGAGTTCACTTTTCGGTCATAGTATGCTATAATATACGTTGATAAAATTTGATTTTTAGTTTTGAGGTAAATGCCATGCAGGAAAACATTAGAAATTTTTGTATAATCGCACATATAGACCACGGTAAAAGCACCCTTGCTGACCGCCTTTTAGAGCTGACGGGAAGTATTGAAAGCCGCGAAATGGAGCAGCAGCTTCTTGATAATATGGAGCTTGAAAAGGAGCGCGGTATCACTATCAAGGCTCGTGCTGTGCGCCTTAATTACAAGGCGGAGGATGGTCAAGATTATATTTTGAATCTTATTGACACTCCAGGCCATGTTGACTTTAACTACGAGGTTTCTCGCTCGCTCGCCGCGTGTGAGGGTGCGCTTTTGGTTGTTGACGCATCTCAG
This sequence comes from Clostridia bacterium, assembly GCA_045643845.1. Lineage (GTDB taxonomy): Bacteria > Bacillota > Clostridia > UMGS1883 > UMGS1883 > UMGS1883. The sequence continues at coordinate 2,090 of JAZRFX010000328.1, forward strand.
GGTATTGAAGCGCAGACACTTGCAAACACATACCTTGCGCTCGACCACAATCTTGAAATTCTTCCCGTAATCAATAAGATAGACCTTCCGAGCGCGCGTCCTGAGGAAATAGTAAAAGAAATCGAGGATATCATCGGCATCCCCGCCGAAGACGCTCCGAAGATAAGTGCGAAGAACGGCATAAATATCGAACAGATTCCCGAATACATCGTAAAGAATATTCCTGCTCCCAAGGGCGACGAAACTGCTCCGCCGAGAGCGCTTATATTTGACTCGTACTACGATTCCTATAAGGGCGTTATCGTATATGTCCGTGTTATGGAGGGCGAACTCAAACCTGGTATGCGTATCCGCTTTATGGCAACAGGAGGCGAATTTGATGTAGTTGAGGTCGGTCACCTTCATCCCAAGTGTATGATGCCCGCCAAGTCCATCAAAGCAGGCGAGGTTGGATACATTGCCGCAAGCATTAAAACTGTGCGCGATACACAGGTAGGCGATACAGTGACCGATGCAAATAATCCCGCGAAAGAGCCTCTTGCAGGCTATAAGGACATCAATCCCATGGTTTACTGCGGTATTTATCCTGCCGACGGCGCGAGGTACGGCGACCTTCGAGATGCTCTTGAAAAGCTACAGCTCAACGATGCTTCGCTTTCCTTCGAGGCTGAAACAAGTGCGGCGCTCGGCTTTGGTTTCCGCTGTGGCTTCCTTGGACTTTTGCATATGGAAATCATCCAGGAAAGACTTGAGCGCGAATTCAATCTTGACCTTGTAACAACAGCGCCGAGCGTTGTTTATAAAGTTCACAAAACAACGGGCGAGGAGATTTTTGTATCTAACCCCACAAACCTTCCTGCGCCTGCTGAAATTGACTATATGGAAGAGCCTTTCGTAAATGCGCACATCTTTGTTCCGCAGGAGTATGTCGGCGCGATTATGGAGCTTTGTCAGGACAGACGCGGCAGCTATATCGGTATGACATACCTTGACAGCGAGCGCGCTGACCTTCACTACAATCTTCCGCTCAACGAAATCATATACGACTTCTTTGATGCGATAAAGAGCCGCAGCCGCGGTTACGCATCATTCGACTACGAAATGGGCGAATATGTAAAGAGCGACCTTGTAAAGCTCGACATTCTCTTAAACGGCGATGTTGTCGATGCCTTAAGCTTCATCGTTCACTCTACAAAAAGCTACGCCCGTGGAAGAAGAATTGCCGAAAAGCTTAAGGAAACTATTCCGCGTCAGCTTTTCGAAGTTCCGATTCAGGCGGCAATCGGTGGAAAGGTTATCGCCCGTGAAACTGTTAAAGCTATGCGTAAAGACGTACTTGCAAAATGTTACGGCGGCGATATCACCCGTAAGAAAAAGCTTCTTGAAAAACAGAAGGAAGGTAAGAAGAGAATGCGTCAGGTCGGCAGCGTAGAGCTTCCGCAGGAGGCGTTTATGTCTGTTCTTAAGCTTGACTGATATGATTTATATACACATTCCTTTCTGCGTAAGAAAATGTCTTTACTGCGATTTTTATTCTGTCACGGACAGGTCGCTTTATAAAGCATATACCGATGCACTCATAGACGAAATTGAAAGCATAAAAGGGACAAAGACAAATACTGTCTATATCGGCGGTGGTACACCTACTGCAATCGGGGAGTATCTCCTTGATGTTGTTGATGCAGTAAATGAAAACCTCATCCTTTCCGAAAACTGCGAATTCACGGTTGAGGCAAATCCGGGCACGGTGGACGAAAAAATCCTTTGTTCACTTTACAAAAAAGGTGTAAATCGCATCAGTTTAGGCGCGCAGTCATTTAATGATAACGAGCTTCGTGCTCTCGGAAGAATCCACACATCAAAGGAGATTTTCGAAAGTGTCGATGCAATTAAAAGGGCAGGCTTTACAAATTTCAGCCTTGACCTTATGCTCGCAACGCCGAAACAGACGATGGAAAGTCTTTCGTATTCGCTTTCCTGCATTGAAAAAATAAATCCTCCGCATGTTTCAGCGTATTCCTTGATAGTGGAGGAGGGAACACCATTTTATGATATGGAGCTTGACCTTCCCGACGAGGATACCGAGCGCGAAATGTACTACTACGCGAGCGAGCGTCTTTTGAAAATGGGGCTTGTGCGCTATGAAATCTCAAACTTTGCAAAAGAAGGATTTGAAAGCCGTCATAACACAGGCTACTGGCAGGATGAGGAGTATATCGGCATTGGCGCAGGTGCTCATTCATTCTTCGGCGGCGCGCGCTACTCTAATGCATCAAATATAAAAAAATACATAGACGGCGAAGGCAGGAAAGAGGACTACACCCCCATTTCCGAGAAGGAAAGAAAGCTTGAACTTTTTATGCTTGGACTTCGTATGACAAAAGGCGTTTTATATAATGGTGAATTCCCCGAAAGAGTAAATCCTCTTATCGCGGAAGGACTGCTTGAAATAAAAGACGGATTTCTCCGTCTTACTCCGCGCGGCACAGATTGTGCTAATTTGGTTTTTATGGAGTTTTTGAATGATTAACGCAAGAGATTACGCCCTGTACCTTATAGAATTCCGCGACAGGACTGAAAAGGAACTGTGCGAAAAGCTTGAGGCTAAAGGCTACAGCGAAGAACAAATTGAAGATACGGCAGAGTTTCTCAAAAGCTATGGATATCTTGATGACAAGCGCTACGCTTCGCACTTTATCCACGATGCGATAAACCTCAAAAAATGGGGTAAAATCAGGATTCGCACCGAGCTTTTAAGAAAAGGAATTGACCGCGAAGCAGTAGAATTTGCAATAGAGGATGCATTTTCCGAAATAGAAGACGACCGCGTTTTGTCCATTATGGAAAAACGCTTTAAAGATTCCGACTACAGCAATATGAAGGAGCGTACAAGAATTTTTAATTTCTTTATGCGCCGCGGATTTACTCCCGACGAAATAAAGGGCGCGATGAATAAAATGAGCTCCTTTCGTGACATAGACAGTGATTGAAGGTGAGAGAGTGACAAAAATAGGTTTCGTATCATTAGGCTGCAACAAAAATCTGTGCGACACAGAAAATATGATGGGGCTTTTACTCGAGGACGGCTTTGAAATTACTTTAAGCCCCGAAGAAGCGGAAGTTATCGTCATAAACACTTGTGGCTTCATTGAAAGTGCACAGCAGGAATCGATCGACACAATAATTGAAATGGCGAAATATAAAAAACAAAACTGCCGTCTTTTGGTAGTGTGCGGTTGCCTTGCACAGCGTTTTTGTGATGAAATAAAAAATGAACTTCCCGAGGTTGATGTGATAATCGGCACTACTGCATTTGACGAAATTGTCGATGCCGTCAAAAACGGTCTTGCAGGCGAGAAGGAAACATACATATACGACATCGATAAGGATGTTGCCGAAAACCTTCCGCGCGTACGAACAACGCCACCCTACACGGCATATCTTAAAATTGCCGAAGGCTGCGATAACAAGTGTACCTACTGCGCAATTCCCTACATACGCGGAAAGTACAGAAGCAGAAGGGAAGAGGATATCCTCGCCGAAGCAAGAGCGCTTGCCGATGACGGAGTTCGTGAAATCATTGTGGTCGCGCAGGATACAACGCGTTACGGCATAGATTTGTACGGCGAAAAAAGGATATCACAGCTTTTACATAAGCTTTGTGAAATAGAAAAAATCGATTGGGTACGAGTTCACTATTCTTACCCCGAAGAAATAGATGAAAATCTTATCAAAACTATCCGCGACGAGGAAAAAATCGTAAAATATCTCGATATTCCCGTACAGCACGGCTCGTCGTCAGTTCTTCTCAGAATGGGACGAAAGACCACACGCGAAAAACTTGAAACTTTAATCAAAACACTCCGCAGTGAAATCCCCGATGTAACACTTCGCACAAGTATAATTACGGGATTCCCTGGGGAAACCGAGGAGGAGTTTGGCGAACTTTTAGACTTCCTTGAAACCGTGAAGTTCGATAGAGTCGGAGTTTTCGCTTACTCGTGTGAAGATGGCACTCCCGCCGCGAGGATGAAAGAACAAGTTCCCGTGGAAATCCGCGAGGAAAGACGCGATATAGTAATGGAGCTTTCGCAAAAAATTTCACTTGCCCGAAACGAAGCGATGATAGGAAAAACCGTGAAGGTAATTACCGAAGGCTTCGAGGAAAATCTTTACTATGGAAGAAGCGGTGGGGAAAGCATTGAAATAGACCCCAAAATTTATTTTGGCGCGCATCGTGATCTCGATGCAGGCGAATTTATAGAGGTTATAATTAAATCAGCCGATATATATGACTTATACGGCGAAGAATGTGAAAGGATGGAATAATTATGAATTTACCTAACAAACTTACAATGGCGCGTTGCGTTATGATCCCGATTTTTATGGCGCTTATACTTAAGGAGCTTTATATCTGGGCACTCGTTGTGTTTGCGATTGCATCATTTACTGACTTCCTTGACGGCTATCTTGCGAGAAAATACAATCTCGTTTCATCATTTGGTAAAATAATGGACCCCCTTGCTGATAAGCTCCTCGCATTCAGTGCACTTTTAGCTTTCATTCAGCTCGATGTAGTTTCAATGTGGGCTCCTATCATCATTATTGCCCGCGAATTCTTTGTAACTAGCCTTCGCGTAGTTGCCGTTTCAAAGGGGCAGGTTATCGCAGCTTCCTGGTGGGGCAAGATAAAGACAAATGTTCAGCTTTTTGCAAGCATCTTTGCTATGCTTCTTTGCCACTTTGGTAAAATCGAAATTGCAGGCTACCTTATCTGGGCAGCGGCTATCTTTACAGTTGCAAGCTGGGTTGCCTACATTTTCGAAAACATCTCAATTTTCAAGGATTGATTATAATGCAAAATTCGCGTATATGCGCTTACATCGATGAAGACGCAATAAAGCATAACTTTAATGAAATAAGAAATTCGATTCCGCGTAGTGTAAAGGTTATGCCCGTTATAAAGGCTGACGGCTACGGCCACGGAGCAACACGCACGGCGAAGCTTCTTTGCGACAAGTGTGACTATTTTGCAGTAGCGATAGTTGAGGAGGCAATCTCTCTTCGCAAAGAGGGGATAAAAAACCCGATTCTTCTTCTGGGACACACATTCCCCGAAAAGTTCGAGGAGGCAATTCTCGGAGATGTCACTCTTACGATTTTTGATGTTGAAGAGGCTGAAATCCTCTCCGAAACCGCACAAAAGCTTGATAAAGAAGTGAAAATTCACATCCCCGTTGATACGGGAATGTCACGCCTTGGCTATCTTCCGACTGAGGAATATGGCGATATAATAAAGAAAATTTCACTCCTTCCCAAAATCAAGGTTGAGGGCGTGTTTACGCATTTTTCAACTGCGGATGAGGAGGATAAAACCTTTACAAAAACACAGGCAC
>JAZRFX010000329.1:0-3847 GCA_045643845.1 Clostridia bacterium
AACTGCTCTTTTAGTTAGTTTGAATTATTTTGTTGTGATAATAACTGTTCTTGTGTCGCCGTCCCAACCGACTGTGCAACCGAATGCTTCTGCAACTGCACGCGCAGGAATCATTGTGCGGCTGCTTACAATCTGTGCAGGAACGTCAAGAGCGCTCTTAACACCGTTGATGCCAATCTGTGCTTCGCCGATTACGAATGAAACTGTCTTGCCATCCTTTGTACCTGATGCTGTTGATGTTGCGCCGTCCCAGGCAACTTCTGCGCCGAGCTTTTCGAAGATTGCACGCATGGGAACAAGAGTTCTGCCTTCGATGATAACGGGAGGCTGATCACAAACGAGTTTCTCTCCATCAATAAGGATTGTGATTTCATCAGTCTGAGGTGTTTCAGGAACTGCAGGTGTTTCAGGAACTACGGGTGTTTCAGGCTGTGCGGGTGTGTCGGGTGTAGGTGCTGTAACAGCAGGCTTGGGATCACGCTTAACTGTGTCGAATCTCTTTGCGATTTCCACGAAATTCTTGAACACCTTTTCGTTTCTTGTTTCGCCAACCTTTGCAACGAAGCTTGCTGCGGGAAGGCCTTCAGAGTTAACGAGGTTTACATCGGGATATGTGTTCATTACAGCATCGTCAACCGATGTGTAGGGGTAAAGATGTCTTTCAACGCAGTAAGAGATATAGTTAATATCCTTAACATCTTCAGAAGAAAGTCTTACAGTGTTTTCGTTGATGATTTCAGCCTTTGCTTCTTTAAGAGATGTATCAGTTCTACCGATAAGGAAGCATCTGGGAGCCTCGCCGTCAGTAGTCTTAAGTCCGCTGTAAGCGTAGCTGAATGTGATATCTACATAGCCGTCGCCCTTGGAAGAGGTATTGTAAAGGGGGCTCTGCCAGTTTTCAAGCTTGCCGTAAACACTACCGAGAACTGCTCTGCCAAGACGGTAACCTGTCTGTCTTTTATCCTTCGGATGAAGCGAGTCAGAGTCTGTGGGAAGGGGAGCAAGGTCGGTTGTTACGATAAACGCTGTGTTTGCTGTATCGTAGTATGTCTGAATCTGATGGATACGGGACATACTCCAGTCTTCCATTATGTACGCCTTTTCCCAGTTTGCGTAATATTTCATGGGAGCAGGATAGCCTGTAATGAATACGAAGGGCATATCGGGATCGTTTCTGTCTGCGCGCCATGACTTAATAAGGAAGTTAAAGTCGGATGTGAAATTATCGTTGTTTCTGTCGGCGCTGAACTGATTCCACATAGCGCCGCGAACCTTATATTTTACGATAGCGGCATACTTTGAGTTATAAAGAGTACCACCGGGCTGACCTGGTGTTTCGGGACCCTTGAACTGCTTCATACCTCTGCCGTCTACCGCGAAGCAGATACCGCCTACGGGAACATCGATAGTATCGTAAACTGTCTTGAGTGCGATATAGCCGATTGCAGAATAGTTCTTTACAGTTTCGTTGTCTGCAACAACCCACTTACCCTCAACATTTTTAGCGCGTTCGCCGCTGAGGGGATCGTCCTTTGTGTTGATGAAAAGACGGATGTCGTTGATTTTTTCAGTAGGAAGGAAATCCTTCTGTGTAGTGAGGCTGGCGTTGCTCATACGGAGAGCCATATTACTCTGTCCGCCCTGAAGCCATACTTCACCAACGAGAACATCCTTGATAACCTTTGTCGTGTCGCTTGTAGCAAATTCAAGCTCATAGGGACCACCAGGATAAGGAATTGCACCGAGAACTATTTCAAATGTGCCATCGTTTTTAATAGTTGTTTTTCCTGAAAGTGCTGTCTTTCCGCCTGCAGTAAGCTTTACGGAAATGTTGTCACCAGCCTTACCCTCACCCCAGAGGCAAACTTCTTCGCCCTGCTGGATAAGCATATGGTCGCTGATAATATCGGGCAGAGTGAAGTCCGCCGCGTGTGAAATTGCGGAAATTGCAAAAATTCCGACAAGCATGATAGCAATAAAAACTATCGATTTCAAAAGTTTTTTCATTTTACCACTCCTTTATGTTAAAATTTTAACATAATTCGCCCTCCAACGCAAGAAAAATCGAAGAATATATTAAGTTAAAATGAAGAAAAACATTGAAACCTTTATACCAAAGGTATAAAATCAAACTAAAGAGGTGGTAAACATGGCACTCTGGCCAAAAGGAAAAGTAAGCATTGCAACAAATGCTCTTTGCGAGTATATAAAAGGTAAAAAAGTAGCGCTTATGATGAATGTTTCCTCGACCGACAACGACGGCTTTTTCGTTATGGATAATATCATAAAAGACAATCGCGCAAAGGTTGAATTCTTCCTTTCGATGGAACACGGCGTGCGCGGCAATTTTCAGGGCTGTTATTCCGATAACAGCGATACCGATATGAAGACGGGAATTGAAATCGTCAGCCTTTACAAGACTACTCTGGAGGATGAGTCAGACCGCATAAAAAAGCTTGACGCAGTTATCTTTTCAGCGCAGGATATCGGTCTTCGCCATTGGACATTCACGGCGTTGATGTATAAGCTCATATCTCTTTGTGCGACGATTGGCACCGAGGTAATCGTGCTTGACCGCCCGAACCCCCTCCGCGGCGATATTGTAGAGGGCGAAATCGCGAAAAAATATCTTGGAGTTCACAATGTCTGCAGCTACAACGATTTTCGCTATCCGCTTCGTCACGGGATGACAATCGGCGAGCTTGCACTTATGTATAACGAGGTGCGCGAGGTCGGCGCGAAGGTCACCGTATTTAAAATGGAAGGCTACAAGCGTGATATGTGGTTCGAGGATACGGGACTTTTGTGGATGGCGCCCACTCCCAATATGGTTACTCCGTCCAACGCGCTTAACTACGCGACAACGGGACTTTTGCAGGGGTCAAACCTCGCTCTCGGAAGAAGGACGACAACCCCGTACAAATATGTCGGCTCGGAATTTATAAATGGGGAAGAACTTGCCGAAGAGCTCAACGGAAGAAATCTTCCCGGAGTGTTCTTTATGCAAAAATATTGCGAGGCTGCAATCGGAGGACCCGGTTATGTAGACGAAATCGTTTCATGCGATGGTATTGAAATATGCATATATGACGAGGAAATTTACAGCCCCACTTACGCACAGCTTCATCTTATCGACGCGCTCGCAAAACTTTACGGCGACAAGTTCGTCCTTGAGCGAGGTCAGCTTGCAAGAGCGAGAATGTGTTGCGACGAGGTCTGCGATGCAGTAAAAAACGGCGAAAGCGTTCTCCCGATTATTGATGAATGGAAAAAATCTTCGGAAGAATTCAAAAAAATACGCGAAAAATATCTTTTGTATTAAGATAAGATATAAACTAAGATTGATGAAAGAGGCAGGAAGAAAATCCTGCCTCTTTTAAAATTATCCTGCTTCCTTCAGCATATTTTCAATAAAAATCCCGTACCCTTTTTCGGGGCTGTTTACAAGAACATGCGTGACAGCGCCTATTAGTTTGCCATTTTGAATTATCGGCGAGCCACTCATTCCCTGAACGATGCCACCCGTCTTTTCAAGAAGCGCGCGGTCGGTTACTTCAATAGCAAGTCCCTTTGTCGCACTTCCATATGGCATCGAGCGGAGAATAGAGATTTTATACTCCTTTATTTCGCCGTCAATCGCGGAAAGAATAGTTGCATCGCCGCACCTGACCTGACTCATTACGCCAATCGGATATTCTTTCGTATCAAAAACATAGGCGGGGAAGATGTCGCCGAAAATTCCTTCCTCACAGTTCTTTGTTATCGTTCCCGAAATCTCCTCCGCACCGTGAAAGCTTCCGCTTACCTGACCTGGTGCGCCCTTTTTTCCCTTTTCGATTGAAAGGAC
>JAZRFX010000330.1:0-2313 GCA_045643845.1 Clostridia bacterium
AATTTGTCAAACAAAAAACCGCCGATTTCTCGGCGGTTTTGAAATATTTTTAGTTTGTGTAGTTATCGAAGTAACCCTGAACAAGAACTACGGGGGTACCCTTGTCGCCGCTACCACTTGTAAGGTCACAAAGTGAACCGATAAGGTCAGTAAGCTGACGAGGAGTTGTACCCTGTGAAGCCATATTACCTACAAGGTTTTCATCCTTGCTGCGGATACTGTCCGATATAGCTTTCTTAAGTTCCTCGCCTGAAAGGTTAGCAAAGTCGTTATCAGCAAGATACTTAAGTTTGAGTTCATTGGGTGTACCGATAAGACCATCAGTGAAAGCAGGAGAAACAACGGGGTCTGCAAGCTCCCAGATTTTACCCTGAGGATCCTTGAAAGCACCGTCACCGTAAACCATTACTTCAACGCACTTTCCTGTTTTGTCAAGTATGCGTTTCTGAATGTCAAGTACAAGGTCTTTACACTCCTTCGGGAAAAGCTTAATCTTGTCCTCGGTAGATTTGTTTGAACCGAGTAGACCGTACTTTTTGTTATAACCGCTGCCGTTTACTGAAGATGTAAGAATTTCGTCAAGGCCGCATACAACCTTTGCACCTGCATCCTTGAGAATTCTCTTTGTTCTCTTTCTTGAGTGAATGTCGCAGTTAAGCACGCAGTCTGTATAATTAAGGATAGTCTTTGCCTGATTTGCAAATACAATTTCAACCTCTGCGCCGCATTCACGAACTACATTTGCGTAGTAATCAACATAGTCGATGCCTGTGAATTCGTGCTTGTTTTCGCCGAAATATTTTCTATATTCTTCAAGAGAAAGTACATCTGAATAGGGGTTGATGCCTGCTTCGTCAATCTTATCAAGAGAAACGAGTTCATTACCAACCTCGTCAGAAGGATAGCTGAGCATAAGCACAACCTTCTTACAGCCCTTTGCAATACCCTTAAGGCAGATTGCAAAACGGTTTCTGGAAAGTATGGGGAAAATTACGCCAACTGTTCCGCCACCAAGCTTGTTTTTAACATCCTCTGCAATATCGTCAATTGAAGCATAGTTACCCTGAGCACGCGCAACGATAGATTCTGTGATAGAAATAACATCGCGGTCGCGGAGTTCAAAGCCTTCATACTCAGCTGCTTCAAGCACGCTGTCTGTTACGATTGCGGCAAGGTCGTCCCCTTCACGAATAATGGGGCAACGAATACCGCGGGATACTGTACCTACTCTTCTTTCTGTGTTTGCCATACTACTGTCATAGCCTTTCTGTCCGCAAAATATATGATGTTATCTATCGCGGACGGATAGAAATTATTATTGACCACAAGTTATAATAACATATTTTTCTCCTCATTTCAATAAAAAATTTTTGTGAAATTAAACAAAATTTATACTCTTGTTTTTTATCATTTTTTATGTTAAAATATTCCAAAGGAAAACTTCAATCAATATGGAGGGTTGTCTATGAGAAAAGTTGTTGTTACTATCGGTCGTGAATTCGGCAGCGGAGGTCGTGAAATCGGTCTTAAGCTTTCCGAAAAGCTTGGGATTCCTTTTTATGATAAAAAACTCATTTTACATACTGCCGAAAAGACAAATATTGAAGAAAGCATCATCGAAAAGCACGATGAGCAGCACTCCTTCCCTGTTTTCTCGTCTTCAAACATTTTTGATATATACCAGATGCCTATGTCCGACAGGATTTATATCGCGCAGGCGGATGTTATCCGTGATATAGCGGAAAAAGAAAGCTGTATCATCGTTGGAAGATGCGCCGATTTTATCCTTGACGAAAACCCCGATGTTTTCAAGGTGTTCATTACAGCGCCTATGCAGGATAAGATTGAGAGAAAGCGCTCTATCCTTGAAGGAAAAAGCGATAACGAAATCCGCTTACATATATCTAAAATTGACAAAAAGCGTGCAAAATATTACACATATTATACCGACAGGACCTGGGGCAGTGCGCCTACATACCATCTTTGTATAGACAGCAGTATTTTGGGCATTGACGGAACTGTCGAACTGATTGCAAACGCAATTTCAATGAGAAAATAAACTTTTTACCGCTATTTCTTGTGAAATGGCGGTATTTTTGTCTAAAAATTGCAAAATTTTACTTGATTCGATATTAAAATAATGATAATATATTATAGACTGAATTTGAAAGGAGATTTAAATATGAACTATTCACATGAAGTAGAAAACATGTGCGTCGTTGCTAAGGGCGTTGGTCACAAGTGTGCACCTATCCCTCAGGAAGGCACATGGACACATTCAACTCAGATTACTGACATCAGCGGTCTTACACA
>JAZRFX010000331.1:0-9126 GCA_045643845.1 Clostridia bacterium
CTCGGTAGTATTTTTCTTGATGCAGTCAATTACATACTCGATATGCTCGCTTGTTATTTTCAGCATTTGTGCTTTCACAACCTCCGTCGGAAATTCATTATTGCCGATGCGGACGGTGGGGGAAGTTTTGCAGGCGGCTTCTACCATGACACTTATCAGTTCTTCAAGCATTCCGTCGGTGTGTCGCTCCTTCAGAATTTCGTAATCGATATTTTCTTTGATTTGGTATTCAATCACATCCATCGCATCACCTCTGATTGATTGATAGATATTGTTAATATAATTAGTATTATTAAATAGATATTGATTGGGTGCACCACATTCACCAGGTGGTGAAGGATTTTCACCATACGGAATGTCGCCATATTCACCAGGTAGTGAAGGATATTCATCAGGTAGTGTAAATCCTGCACTGCCTATCAGTATTATGTAATCGTTTGCGGTGTTATCTCCTTTGACACTTTTCTGATGAATTTTTTTGATGCAACCGAGCTTTTCCAAATCACTTATGATATCAATAGTCTTCCGTCTGCTGATGCCACTGTCTGTTGCAATGGTCTGGTAAGAAGGGAAGGCAATGTTTTCATCATTGGCGTAGCTACATAAAACTGCGAGCACCACTTTGTGCAGAGGTTTCAGTACTTTGCTACGGAGTATTTTATTGGGGATTTGCGTAAATCCATGGGGATATAATATTTTCATCGTTCTCGTTCCACCTTTCTATGTTTCTCGTCTGTGAAGATAATCTCTCTATATACGATTTCCTCGGCGCTGTGGCGAAGGTTATTCATAAATCCAACCCACGCCATCTGGTTTTCTCTCGGAGGAGCATCACCGATTCTCTGTCGGATAATGTCTTCGTACATCTGCTGAGCCGATTTATCAATCTCCGCCACATGTTTTAAGAGTTTTCCTGTAATCATCAACTGTGAGTACAAAACCCTCTTGTGATTTTTTAAGTGCTTCAGGTATGCGTGCCCGAATCGGGAGAATTCATAGTGTCCCTTCGGAGCCTCCAGAGCAGGTAAGTTAATATCGCCGTATTTAATGTAATCAACGTTCATAAATCAATCCATCCTTTCTAAAGTTCGTGCTGGGCATTGGAGGTGCTTTTGTTTTGCCCTCGTTTTGCCCAAAATGTATTATTTTCTAAAAATCGTTGTTTTTTCAAAACCACAGAAAGGAAGCCTGAAAGAAACAAAAAAGAGCTGAAAACCCCGAATTTATCAAGGTTTTCAGCTCTGTTGGCCGAGTAATATAAGGATGTAGAAACTTTCAGAAATCTTCTTGAAGACATCACTCGAAATGCGGTAGGTCGGCACAACCGGCGCCAGAGTTCAAATCTCTGCATCTCCGCCAAAAAAGCGTGATGATTTATAAAAATCATCACGCTTTTCGTTTATGTCCTTAAGTTTTATTTCTCGATCTCATACGGCCAGTCGATGATGCCGCCGAACTCTTTTACATTGGTGTAACCAAGTTTTGCAAGACTTTCGGCTGCAATTTTGCTTCGCCTGCCTGACCTGCAATATACTAAAATCAGTTTATCCTTATCGGGTAACATTTCTTCTGCCTTGTTTTCAATCTCGGTATATGGAATTAAGATTGCATTAGGAATATGTCCCTCATCAAATTCGTCCTGCTCTCTTGTATCCAAAATGATATGTTCTTCGCCTGAATCCATTATCTTTTTTGCTTCTTCTTGTGAAATCTGGTCCTACATTGCTTTATCTCCTTTTTCTGCAACAATTATGGATGTCGGTCCGTCCGCTCCGCCGATAATTCCTATACTGCTATCGTTTCCGCAGGCAGCAAGGAAGATGCAAAGAGTTGCCGATATAATACACAATATTTTTTTCATAATAACACCTTCACTCTACCATTATTCCGAATCGCTCTTTCCAAGATTGCATTTAGAACACAATGTTTGCAAATTTTCGAGAGTCGATTCTCCGCCCTTTGACCATGGTATAATGTGATCTATATGCAATTCAACCGATGGATCTTTTGCAGGCGATGTACCACAAGCACAGCATTTGAAATTATCTCGTTTTAAAACTTGATAACGCAACTTATCGGAAATTGAGCGCGTGTTTCTTTTTGCATTAATCGTTGAATTTCTCTGCTTTTTATTTTTAATCCCACAAGCAGGACATTTCCTTAACCAAATATCGCAACCATTAGCAAGGTACTTATGACCACAATCAAGACACTCCATTTCATAGCTTTTCGCGCTTACATGGGTTTCAGAAATACCTCTGTATCCGAGATTTTTTTGATTGTTTTTATTAATATATCCCACATCTGTTGTTTTCATATTTATTCTCCTGTTTTCACATTTTCTACATAACAACCTAAACCAAACAAAAATACGGCTATCCTTTTGTAAGCATAGCCGTGCTTTTGTTATCAATCTTTTTTCTTGAAATAGTCGTATTTCAGGATAAGGTCGTTTTGCCTTATTCGTTTGTTAATCAGGGCATTTACGTCGGAGATATAATCCTCGTCATATTTATCCTTGTTGGTAACTTCACCGTCTGCAACATAATATTTGCCATCATACCACGAACGGTCGGGAAAAAATACATAACCATTATGATTAGGATCAAGAATATCTCTACCGATATAATGCTGGTCAATAAAGTCAATTCCAAAAAGATTTAAAACCGTAGGTAATATATCAAGCTGGGAGTTCGCTTTAAAGAATTTTTTGCTTTCCATATCCTTACTCCAAATGAAGAAAGGCGTTTCGTTGATAAGATTATTCTCGGTTTTTTTATACTTGTCGAGGATAGTCTTATCATTGAGCGTGTAAAGATAATGGTCAGAGAAAGCTACAATAACTGTATCATCAATAAGATTATTATCCTCAAGTCCCTTAAGCAAAAGCCCCACCATATTATCAGTTTCTGCAGCAAAAATTCTGGCAACTTTTTCCTCGTCATAATCTGTCGGGACATCGTCACCATAGAGCCTCTTTGCAAGAAGCTTTCCCATATCGCTCTCAAAATTGAATGGCGTGTGGGGGGTATAGGTTATTATATAGTGCAAGAACGGGCCCTTTTGCTTGAACAACCTGTTGTAGAAGGTTTCGTTTTCTATGAGCTCGGAGTCTAGCTGATAGGAAAAGTCTTTGTATTTTTTCGTGTCAAGCAAGCTGTAGTAATTGTCGTATCCCCAGTTTTTATAATTGAGTTCTCTTGAATAATACTCGCCTGTATTCATATGGAACGCATTGACCGCGTAGCCAATTTCTTTGAATTTTTTCGGCAAGCTATAGGGGAAAGAATTGTTTGTAAAGCTATAAGCGTTTTTTACGAAAGAAATCGGAGTAATAAGCCCCGTAGATACAGCCAATTCAGAATTAAAGGTAGAACCGCCGCCGTTATAGTAAGAATAATGGTCGTTGAATACAAATGCATTTTTAGTCAGATTATATAGATTGGGCATATCCTTACGGGTAAGCATCCAGCTGTCAATACCTTCAAGCTGGAGGAAAATTACATTTTTCCCTTCAAAAATACCCGTGTAGCCGTTCTTTTCGTGCTGAATAGGATAGTCGTATATCGCCTTTAAAAATTCATCTTCTTCAGGAGTGATTTTTTCATCGGGCTTAATAAAGGTAACATATATGTCGCGGAGTGTGTATTCATAAAAACCGCAAATCTTCATATTTTTATTGCCGTCGCTGAAAGAATTATACACATTTCGGGGGTTACGCCAGTTATCCCACTGCAAAGAATCATTTGCCGCTCCGTAGGCGAAGGGAATTAAAGTATGAAGAATAATAAATACAACCAGCCCCGTGCACAAGGTTTTCCAATGATTTTTCTCTTTTTTGGGGAAGAACACTATTGAAAGAATGCCAAGAGCGAGCGAGGAAATAATCATAAGCGATGAAGTCCAGCTTGCGCCTTTTACAACCTCCCATATATAGTGCGCGCCTTCTTCTGCTGAATTCAGCAATGTGAAATTAAAGAAAAACTGTGTGTAAGGGAAATATATAACCTGCGTCAGAAACATTGCAAAGAAAAATCCGAAGCACACGCTATATAAAATCTTACCCGCTTTTCCCTTTAAAGTCAGCGAGACAAACACAATAAGAAAAATCCAAATGAAAGAAAATGAAATACTTGGAAAAACAGCTTTGAGCGGATTATAAGAAATTTGATCTGAAATAGTTCTTATAAAAACATCCATTAAAATAAGCGGAAGGCTCAAAAACAAAAATCCAATCGGAGTTTTTGAAATTATGATTTTGAATTTTGATTTAAAATTATTACTTTTTTCCATGGACGGATTCCTCGGTAGCTTTTTCAATTTGTTCAATAGTAACCGTGCTTGTATGGGGAATGGGCTTCCATTCAACCTTCATAAATAACGCAAAATATGTTGTCCAGCGGCCAATCATATCGAAAGTCGGCCAGGTCAAAGAATAGAGAATTTTCTTATATAAAGGAATCTTTATAATCTTTTTGTGTTCAACGATAAGAACATAAAATGATGCCAATACAGCTTTAAGATGGTAATAAATTCTGCTTGTTACATTCCACAAAACTGCAAGTCCGATGGATGTAACCATAGCAAGAAACCCCGGAGTAATAGTAACTCTTATATCACCAAATATCATTCTTAAAAGCTTGCCCAAAGGGGTGGTCACACGAATAAGCTCGTCGGAATTGATTCCGTACGCATAGCTGTAGCAAGAAAACATAAATACTGAAATAACAAGCCATGTAAAGGCCTTTACCACGGCTGTGGGGAAGACCTGAGCAAGCGTGTCAAATGAAGCCCAGCGTGTTCTGATTTCTTCCACAAGCTTCCTCCAGGTGAGTGGAGTTTTCTGGGTTTTGTCGCGATAACAGTTTCCTACAAAAATGTTCTTGAAAAGCGCGGGGCCTGTTTCGGCAAATGCCATAAGATGACCTTTTGACCATCTTATACGCTGCCTGAGAGCTACTTTAAGGCTTGTCGGCTGTTCGTCATAGAACATTGCGGCATCGCAGTAAGAAATAGCGTAGCCGTGAGCAACTGCGTCAGCAGTGAATGCTCTGTCTTCAGTAAGCGATGTGTAATTCCAGCCATCCTTCACAAGCTCGTTTGCAAAAAGGAAACCGGTTCCCTGAATGTTTGTTGCAAGGCGAAGGACAGAACGCGCTCTGTGACGGAATCTTATAGAACGAAGCCAATGAATTGCATAAGTGAAAGCAACCCAGTTTTCGTCGAAATTCTTTGTGTTACGATAAGATGTAATAATCTTTTCGCCTGAATCGAAAGCCTCGTTCATTCTTGTAATATAGTCGCTGTTTAAAAGATTGTCCGCGTCAAATACGAAATAGCCTTCAAACGAGTCAATTCCATAATCCTGTTCGATGTTCTTAAACAAGAACTGAAGTGCAAAACCCTTTGTGCGGCGATCTTCATCGGTGCGCTCGTAGCATATTGCACCCTTCTGACGGGCAACTTCTGCGGTAGAGTCTGTACAGTTATCAGCAACTACAAATACTGTGAGAAGATCCTGCGGATAATCCTGCTTTTTTATACTGTCAAGAAGGTTGCCGATAACCGATTCTTCGTTTCGTGCGGCAATAACAATTGCGTACTTGTGAAGATTCTTGGCAGGCTTGAATTTCCTGGTAAAGAAAAGACCGAGAGTCTTATAAAATACCAGGTGGAATGTCCATATTTTAAGAAATGTAAATATAAAACTTCTGACACCTTTTGCATCAGAAAAAGCATCAGCAATTACGGCGATAACGCCTTCTATAAAATTAAAAATCGTACTCAATACTAATGCCCTCCATTTGTAAAATCAAAAAACTACAAGGGTACATATTAAATAGAGATTACCAATATTGAATCATATCATATTAAGCGCGTTTTGTCAACAATTGTCGAACGGACCAAAAAGCAAAAGGAAGTCTATTAAAGACTTCCTTATAACTTATATTTTAAGCTCAAACAAACCGTGGTTATTGCAGTAATAATACATCTTCCCGCCGCGCATCTGCGGAAAACGCACCTCGCCGCCCTGCTCGGGGTAAAGCCTTATTGTCAGCACGCGGTCAAAACGGACATAAGAGAAAAAGGCTATATAATGCTCCTTTTCCATAGGGTGGGGGAAGGTGATGTAATACTCGTCTTCAATTTTTTCTATGTTTAAATTATGTGCATCGTCAGGGAGATTTGCTTTAAGCGGGGAAAGCTTCCTTCCGCAACAGTTAATGTCGGCATCGGCAATACTTGTAATCAGATTTCCGCACTTTTCACATACATAAAATTTTGTTCTTTTCACATTACCGACTTCCTTTTTGACTTGTGGCATTTCGCCCTCGAGAAGCTTTGATATATCAACCTCAAATATTTTTGACAGCTCCGCGATAAGGCTGACATCCGGGAATCCATGTCCGGTTTCCCATTTCGAAACGGTTTTAGGGGAAATTCCTAATTTAATCGCCACATCCTTTTGGGTAAAACCTTTCTCACGACGAAGCACCGCAATAAGATTTCCTGTTTTTAATAAGTCCATATCCTGCACCTCCGTGCATATTGTAAAATCCAAACGTTGAAACTTCAATCCACTATCCGTTTACTTTGCTTTTTATATTATATCACACCGCAAAAAAATTGCAAATAAAAAGCTCCCCGATAGATTTCGGGGAGCTTTGAATCAAGCATTCGCTTTTTTGTTTTTTATTGCAAGAACTGTCAGAATAGCAGTAAGGATAATTGTGCTTGTGATAAGTCCGTACCAACCGTTTTCAGTAAATCCCGAAACAAGATATCCGACAAATGAAACGCCTGCAACGAGGAAGGAATATGGAATCTGTGTTGATACATGGTCCATATAGCTGCAACCCGTGCCTGCAGAAACGATAACAGTTGTGTCGGAAATGGGGGATGTGATGTCACCGCATACTGAACCGCCGAGGATTGCCGCAACTGTGATTATCATAAGCGGACAAACTTCGCCGAAGATTGTAACTGCTATGGGAATAAGAATAGTGAAGGTTCCCCAGGAAGTTCCTGTAGCAAATGCAAGACCTGTCGCTACAAGGAAGAATAAAGCGGGTAACAAATTAAGAATTCCTGCGTTTTGAGCTACTACACTACTTACATAACCGCCGAGGTCGAGGCATCCGTTACAAATTCCTTCGAGTGTCCACGCGAATGTAAGAATAAGAATAGCGGGAGACATTTGCTTGAATCCGTCCGAGAACGCTTCTGCAAATTCCATAAATTTAACAGTCTTTCTGGGAATGTACCAAAGACCTGTAAGAACAAGAGTAAGGAAAGATCCTATTGCAAGAGCAAGCGAGGAATTACACTCATTGAATGCTGTTGCGATTGAAACTCCGCCACCGAAAAATCCACCTGTATAGAGAAGTGCGCCTACACAAAATACGATAAGACCTACAAGGGGAAGAACAAGGTCGCTGATTTTACCTTTCTTTTCGGATTTATCTTCTTTGCTGTTTGATTCCTGCTTATTTTTTTCGTGAGCATCCTCAAACTTTTTCATTGCGCCGAAATCAAAGTTTGCTATAACAAGGAATACAAGCATAAAGAGTGTCAAAAGCGCAAAGAAGTTAAAGGGAATTGTCTGCAAAAACATCTTGAAGCCGTTAATGGTGCTGCCCTTTGGGAGTGATGTTGTTACGGCAGTAGCCCAGCTGGAAATAGGAACGAGAATACAAATGGGAGCAGCGGTAGAGCATACTATGTAAGCGAGCTTGGTTCTCGAAATACCCTTCTTATCTGCAACGGGGGACATTACAGTTCCTGCTGTAAGACAAATAAAATAGTCGTCAACCATAATAAGTGCACCAAGAGCGCTTGTTGCTGCGAGAACGCCTCTCTTTGAAGAAATTTTCTTTGCCGCCCAGTCGCCGTAAGCACTTGAAGCACCTGACTTTTCAAGAAGGCATACAAGCATTCCTAAAAGTGTCAGGAACACGATTATGTTTGCATTTTCACCGATTTTTTCAGCAATGATTGAAAAAACTGTTTCAAGCGCAGCGATAGGCTGAAAGCCTGTGAAAAAAAGCGCACCTGTTAAAATCCCTATAAAAAGCGAAATATAAACCTCTTTTGTGATAAGGGCAAGACCAATCGCCACTACAGGCGGTATGAGTGCCCAGAATGTCTGAACAAAATCCATAACCTTCTCCTTGTTATAGTAAAATTTTTGTTTTTGTACATTTTAGCATACAAAAATATAAACTTCAATTGGTTTAAGAGGCGTTTATATGCCAAAAACTTTATTTTTAATGCCAAAATTTTACTTTGGCGGGAATTGTTAAATTTTTGATAATAAAGTTGTATTTAGTTTTTTTATATGCTATAATATAAAATTGGTTGATTATGGATATGGAGGGTGGATGTTTTGAACTCGGAATTTATCAAAAAAATAGATGAATTGATTGAAAAATATGAAGAAAATCTCATAGAAGACACAATCCGCCTTGTGAATATAAAAAGTGAGCAGGGAGAGGCAATAGAGGGTGCGCCCTTTGGCGAAGGCCCGAGAAAAGTGCTTGATGAAGTGCTTGAAATGGGTAGCAGAGAGGGGCTTTTTACCACAGACTACAATGTTGGCGTGATAAGCCTTGCTATGAAAAAAAGCGAGCCCGACCTCGGTATATGGATTCACGGCGATGTCGTGCCTGCAGGCGACGGATGGAACTTTCCTCCCTATAACGCCACGCTTTACAAAAACTGCATTATCGGCAGAGGCGCAACCGACAACAAAGGTCAGTTTGCGGCAGTGTTCAATGTCTTTAAAATTTTAAAAGAGCTCGGCGTAGAGCTTTCTTACAACCCTGCAATATATGTCGGCAGTAACGAAGAAACTGGTATGGCTGATATGAAGGGCGTTTCAGGCACCCCCGATGCAAAAGGATTCATAAATGTATGCAAAGCTCCGAGGCTTTCTCTTGTTCCAGACAGCGGATTTCCTGTCGGATATGGGGCAAGGGGACTTCACACATTCAGAATAAAGAGCAAAAAACCGCTTAAAAGCTGCACTCTTACAGCAGGACTTGATGAAAGACCTGGTAACGCAACCGCAGTTTTTGAAGGTACGGATTTCCCCGATGAGCTTACGAATTGTACTATTACAAAGGA
>JAZRFX010000332.1:0-1996 GCA_045643845.1 Clostridia bacterium
CATCAAAAGCTTGTTATAATTCTGGTATGATAAGAATGCTCCAAGAATTTTGCTTCCGTCAAGTGGCGGAAAAGGAATAAGATTAAATACTGCAAAGCCTATATTTACTATAGCGAGCTGTACTAAAACAAGCATACCAAATGCCGTAAGGAAATTAGGGGCTTTCGTGTATATGAAGCTATAATAAAGTGCAGCAAGCACTGTCGAAGCAAAAGCAAGAAGCAGGTTTGAAACAGGTCCTGCAAGAGCTACAAGTGCATTGTCCCTTTTTCTATCTGTAAAGTACATCGGGTTTACGGGAACGGGTTTTGCCCAACCAAATCCGAATAAAACCATACAAAGTGCGCCTATGGGATCAAAATGCGCCATCGGATTAAGGGTAAGACGACCTGCATATTTTGCAGTAGGATCGCCAAGTTTATATGCAACAAAGCCATGAGAAAGTTCATGAACTGATATTGCTGTAAACACTACAATTATTCGTGCTAAAAGTTCTGTAACGGATGATACGAAATAAGCCAATACTATGCCTCCATTTTGCCACATTTTTACATACTAATAATACCATAAACCACTTATGATTGTCAACAAAACTGCGCCACCTTAATATATTTTTTACAAATTATTCTATTTATAGTCATAAAAAAAGATATGCAGAACGAATTGTTCTGCATATCTTTAATTTTCACGATTAGTTGTTTCCGCATTTTCCATTGCAATTTTTGCTGTTGGGACAGCCTATGCACTTTTGTCCGCTTCTTTTCGCCTTTACTATATAAAGGATTGCAAGGAGCACTATTCCTGCAATAATCAAAGCTATAAATATATTTTTATTAAGCATTTGATTTACGCCCCTTTGCAATAAGATATGAAATATAGGAAACTATTCCCAACACTATGATAAGACCAGGGATAAATCCCTTTCCTGATTCGCCTGTGGTTATCAATGTGCCAACCTGATACACAACAAATGATACTGTATAACCTGTCGCAAACTGAAGACCAATTCCTCCCCAAAGCCATTTTTTGCTTTTAATTTCAGAATTCATAGCACCGATTGCGGCAAAGCACGGAGGTGTAAAAAGGTTGAACATAAGATATGCAAGCGCCGCCACTTTGGTAAGACCGAGTACCGACTGAATTTCCGCGCTTCCCCCCGTCATTTCGAGGTCTTCGTTTATGAAGCCTGCGATTGCAGGATAAACAACCGCCAAAGTTCCTACAACATTTTCTTTTGCTATAAAGCCCGTAACGGCTGCCGCGGCGAGCTGCCACGCCTTGATTCCGATAACGGGAATTATTATGTAAGAAATGGGTTTTGCAATGCCTGCAAGTATTGAACTGTCAGCACCGTCCGCCACGGCAAGCGACCAGGTGAAGGTCTGCATAATATGTACCGCCGCGTTACAAAGAAGAATGATTGTACCTGCTTTTACTATGTACGCCCATCCGCGGGAAATCATTGATAAAAGTGCTCTTTTGATGCTCGGAAATTTATATTCGGGAAGCTCCATAATAAAGAATGATTTTCTTCCCTTATTCCCTGTAATTGCATTTATTATAAGCGCGCCGAAGAAAATTATGATTATGCCTGCAAAATACATCAGCGTTCCAACCCAGGTTGCATCCTTAAAAAACGCACCTGCGAAGAGCGCTATTACGGGTAGCTTCGCTCCGCAAGGCATAAAGGGAGCGAGCATTGCCGTTGCTCTTTTCTCGCGCTCGTCACGGATTGTGCGACAAGCCATAACCCCTGGAATTGCACAGCCTGTTCCGATTACAAAAGGAATTACCGATTTGCCTGAAAGACCTACCTTTTTGAATATGGGATCGAGAACTACACTTACGCGCGCCATATAGCCACAGTCTTCCAAAAGTGCGATAAGGAAGTACATAACCATTACAAGCGGTAAGAATCCAAGAACGGCACCAACACCGCCGATAATTCCGTCAAGCAAAATTGCTTTGAGGATATCACTGCTTCCCTCTATATAAC
>JAZRFX010000333.1:0-1425 GCA_045643845.1 Clostridia bacterium
CGGAATTTCCTGACAAGGGTTATAAGACCTGCGCGGTTTTCCTTTTCAAAAGGCTCACCGCCTAAAAGCGAAAGCCCCGTTATATGAGAAGGCTTACACGCTTCTAAAATTTCATTTATAACCTCATCGGACAACGGCGCGCCGTAGTTAAAATCCCAAGCCTCTTTATTAAAGCAGTTTTTGCAATGGTGTCTGCATCCGCTGACAAAAAGAGAAACTCTTACACCAGGACCGTTTGCTATATCAAATTTTTTAATGGTAGCATAGTTCATTTTATTTCATCTTCTTTGCTTAAAAAAGGGTACAGTTTTCTGTACCCTTTTTATTTTGATTTTATAAATGAAGAACTCTTTCCTTGATTTCCTGTGTTCTTCCCTGATTCCAGAACTGTGTTCCTATATATCCACAAGTACGGCGAGCTACATTAAGCTTTGTCTGGTCTGTGTTGCCGCAGTTGGGACAATGCCATTCAAGCTTTCCATGCTCGTTTT
Source organism: Clostridia bacterium (assembly GCA_045643845.1). GTDB lineage: Bacteria > Bacillota > Clostridia > UMGS1883 > UMGS1883 > UMGS1883. The sequence continues at coordinate 492 of JAZRFX010000333.1, forward strand.
CCTTAACCTCAATTTCTCCGTCGAAGCCACATTCGTGACAGTAGTCACTCTTTGTGTTAAGCTCGGCGTACATAATATTGTCGTAGATGAATTTCATTACTGAAATAACCGCGTCGAGGTTGTTCTGCATATTGGGAACTTCCACATAACTGATTGCACCACCGGGAGAAAGTGCCTGGAACTTCGCTTCAAGAGTAAGCTTGTCAAATGCATCGATATCCTCGGTAACATGTACATGGTAGCTGTTTGTGATGTAGTTCTTATCAGTTACGCCCTTTACGATACCAAACCTCTTCTGAAGGCATTTTGCAAACTTGTAAGTTGTGCTTTCAAGAGGTGTGCCGTAAAGTGAGTAGTCAATATTTTCCTCGGCTTTCCACTTTGCAGTGTACTCGTTGAGCTTCTTCATAATTTCAAGTCCGAGCGCTTCGCCGCCTGCTTCGGTAAGCTTTTTACCATTGAGGCTGTAAACACATTCCCAAAGACCTGCATATCCAAGTGAAAGTGTTGAGTAACCGCCGTGAAGATACTTGTCAATCTTTTCGCCCTTGGGGAGACGAAGGAGTGCGCCGTGCTGCCAAAGGATGGGCGCAGCGTCGGAAATTGTACCTGTAAGACGATCGTGACGAGCCTGAAGTGCACGATGACAAATTTCCATTCTTTCGTCAAAGATTTCCCAGAACTTGTCGATGTTACCGCCTGCTGAAAGACCGATATCAACAAGGTTAACTGTTACAACGCCCTGATTGAATCTTCCGTAATACTTAGGCTTACCCTCTTCATCAATGAAAGGAGTAAGGAAACTGCGGCAACCCATACAGGTGTAGCAATGACCTTCGCCGTTCTTGTCGATTTTGTTTTGAAGCATAATCTTCTCGGAAATGTAGTCGGGAACCATACGCTTTGCAGTACATTTAGCGGCAAGCTCGGTAAG
>JAZRFX010000334.1:0-6317 GCA_045643845.1 Clostridia bacterium
TTCTCACAAAGGCGGTCAGGACAGTCGGCGCCTGTTACATAAACCTCGCCGTCTTTTATGATTATGGTGTTTTTCCCGAAGTCGCTTTCTATAAGCGTTTCGCTGTTTTCGGATAGCGGCAAAGTTTTTTGTAATGCACCATCTACATAGATGTTCACAACTTCTCCGCTTTGCGATGGGATAAGCCACAGCGAAAGGATTATTACGGCAATTATTATAAGCGCAATATCTCCTTTTTTCACGCAGACTCCCCCACTTTCCCCATAATATAATATTGTATAGTTTTTTCAGTCATTTGTAAAGAGTTTTAAAAGAAAAATGCAGTCATTTTATGACTGCATTTCGCCAATTATTTTATTATCTTTTATCGCTGTTATTTTTACCTTTTTAACTTCGCCGATTACATCGCCGTCCGTTTTTACATATACGCGGAGGTAGTTTTTCGCAAGCCCCTCGGTATACTCGCCCTTTTTCTCTTCAAAAAGGACATCGACGCACTCGCCGACAAAGGATTTTTCAACATCCTCGGAAATCTCGTCGGTCAGTTTTATAAGCTCGGAGGCACGCTCCTCGCGGATGGGGTGAGGAAGTTGCTTCATCTTCACAGCGACAGTTCCGCTGCGCTCGGAATATGGGAAAACATGCACCTTTAAAAAGCGCGCCTTCTTCACAAATTCCATTGTTTCGGAAAATTCCTCGTCCGTTTCCTCGGGAAATCCGCAGATTATGTCGGTTGTGATTCCACTATCGGGCATAAGCGCGCGGATTTTATCAAGAGTTTTGAGATACTCGTCCGCCGTATATTTCCTGTTCATTCGCTTTAAAACGGTACTGCTTCCGCTCTGGAGCGATATATGAAAATGCCTGCAGACCTTTTCTTCGCCTGCGAGGAATTTTGTGAACTCGTCGGTAAATGCGTTTGGCGAAATACTTGAAAGTCGCACGCGCTCAATCCCGTCAATTTTGCATACCGCTTCAATCACGCTCTGGAGATTGTTGCCGTCCTTTAAATCCTTGCCATACGATGCGACGCTGATGCCCGTCAGCACAACCTCGCGGTAGCCATTTTCGGCAAGTCTTTTCGCCTCTTTTATAACATTTTCAATTTTTCGGCTTCTTACGGGACCGCGCGCATAAGGCACGATACAATACGAGCAAAAGTTGTCGCAGCCGTCCTGAATTTTGATATATGCGCGGGTGCGCTCCTCGGCGCTGTCACATTCAAGTTCTTCATAAAGGCGCGTATGCATTATATCTGAAACCTCGGCAAGGTCCTCTCCGCGAAGGTACGCCGAAACAAGCTTTTCTATCTCCACGCGGTTTTGCGTGCCGATTACGATGTCGGCTTCGCTCATATTTTTAACCTCGTCCGCCTTGGTCTGCGCGTAGCAACCCGTAACTGCAACGACAGCATCGGGATTATTCTTTTTTGCACGGCGGATTATTTGCCTGCTCTTTCTCTCGCCGATGTTTGTGATGGCGCAGGTGTTTATAACATACGCGTCGCACTTTTCGGAAAATTCGCCGATTTCCCAACCGCTGTCGCGGAAAATCTTCGCGTAGCAATCAATTTCGTACTGATTCACTCTGCAGCCGAGAGCATAAAAAGAAACCTTCATCAGATCAGTCCTCTTTGTTTCATTTCGTTTACTTTAAGAAGCGCGATACAGGTTTTTGCATCAACAATTTCGCCTGAAAGAACCTTGTCTACAAGTGTTTCAAGCGGAACTCTTTCAAGCTCCATAAATTCGTCGGCATCGCGGTTTAATGTCCCCTCGTAAAGCTCCTGCGCGAGGTACATATGCACAATTTCTCCGCAAAATCCGGGGGTGGGAAGCATTTTCCCGAGGTATGTATATTTATTTGCGCAGTAGCCCGTTTCTTCCTCAAGCTCGCGCTTTCCGCATACGAGCGGATCTTCGCCCACATAGAGCTTTCCCGCAGGAATTTCAAATGTGTTTGTATCAAACGGGCGGCGGTACTGCCACTCCATTATAACTGTTCCGTCATCAAAAAGAGGCACCACACACACTCCGCCCGGGTGTTCTACAAGTTCGCGCGTGGCAGTAGTTCCCGCAGGAGTGGTGACCGTGTCAACGCGCAAGTTTATAACCTCGCCACGGAAGATGTAATCTTGTTTAACTGTCTTTTCTGAAAAGTCCATTACTCTGCCTCCAGATTTATAAGGGTTTCAAGCTTGGGATTTATGCCAAGCATTTCTTTTAGTTTATAGTATTCTTCGCGCGCTTTTTTGCTGTTTTTTCCGTCCTTGAACGCCTTTATGAGAAGATTCTTCGGCGTTTCAACGGGGGAAATATATTCCTGCGCAGAAACGCTGTAGCCCGACGCTTCAAGAAGCAGGCAGCGGAGCGAATCGGTCAATAAATCCGCCTGCCTTGCCTTGAATATGCCATACTTTAAAAGTGGCGCAAAAGGCTCGTAGGAATACTGACTCAAAAGCTCTTTATGACAGCAGGGCACGGCAAAAATCGCTTTCGCACCTGCATTTATAGCGGCGCCGATTGCCATATCGGTAGCAATATCGCACGCGTGGAGGCTTATCACAACATCGGGCTTGCGCTCGGGCTTGTAGGTCGTGAGGTCCGCCTTTACAAAAGTCATATTTGTATAACCGAGGTTTTTCGCACTCTTTTTCGACGCCTCAATTACCACCTCGGAATAGTCAACACCCGTTACATGGCAGTCCTTTTTAAGAACATCGCGCAGGTAGTAGTTAAGCGCAAATGAAAGATAACTCTTTCCGCAGGCGCAGTCGAGCACCTCAATTTTACCGTCAAGCTTTTTGAGATAGTCGGCAATAAGCTCAACAAAATGGTCAATTTGATTATACTTTCGTATCATATCATTTTTTATTTTGCCGTTTTGCCCCATAATGCCGATTTCTTTTAATAGGTCGTTCGCACGGGGCGGCGCGATAAGATACTGCCTGTCGCCGACGGTTGCAGTTGTGTTTTTCTCAATCGGGGCAATATCGTCGTAGCGGAGAGTGACATTTCTGTCGTCCGCGTTTATGATTGCATCCGTTCCGCGCTCCTTGTAGATAAGCGTCATTGAGTCGTAATCCTTGGCAATGTCGCATATCTTTTCCCACTCAAAAGGCGTCGCCGCGCCTGAAAATTTCATAACGAGCGCATCGCCTTCCTTTTTGACAGTTGCGGGGAAGGATTTTGTTCCTGATTTATAGCTTATTTCCATACCGATAAAATACTCGCCCTCGCCGTAGCGACTTTTGAGCATAGTAAGGTAAAAAGAAAGCTTTTGTACTATGTTTGATTTCATAATTTTCACCTCTGTCAACCACTACATACTACCACAAAACGCGCATTTTTTCAATTATTTTTTAGGGATATGGAAAAAAAGAGTGGATTTTTTCCTCTTTTTATATTATAATATTTATATTATTCAAAAATGAAAGGGTGATTATTGTGAAAGACAAAATCTTATCATTACTCGAAGCGGACAGCCGTCTTACAGCGTCCAAAATCGCAGTTATGCTTGGTATGGAAGAAGGTGTTGTTGCCGCCGCCATTCGTGAAATGGAAGATGAAAATATCATCCTCGGCTATAAAACACTTGTGAACTGGGAAAAGGCAGGCCGCGAAATGACCGTTGCCAATATTGAGCTTAAGCTTACCCCCCAGCGCGGTGGCGGTTTCGACACGGTTGCAGAGCGCATCTATAAATTCCCCCAGGTTAAGAGCGTGACGCTTATGTCAGGCTCGTATGACCTTTTGGTTACTGTCGAGGGAAAAAATCTTAAGGATGTTGCTATGTTCGTTTCCGAGCGCCTTGCTCCGATGGAAAGCGTTGTTTCAACGGCTACACATTTTGAGCTTAAAACCTATAAGAAAGACGGAGTAATCTTTGACGAAGACGAAGAAGATACCCGAGAGGTTATCAGCATATGATGAATTACGATAAACTCATTGCGCCCTCCGTTTCGTCGCTCGCTCCCAGCGGAATCAGAAAGTTTTTTGATATTGCGGCGGAAATGAAGGATGTAATATCCCTCGGCGTTGGCGAGCCTGACTTTGTTACCCCCTGGGCTGTGCGCGAGGCAGGTATTTATTCCCTTGAAAAAGGGCATACCCACTACAGTGCAAACAGCGGTCTTATCGAGCTCCGCGAGGAAATTTGTACATATCTTAAAAGAAAATACGACCTTGAATACAATCCCCGTACCGAAACACTTGTAACAGTCGGCGGTAGTGAGGCGATTGACCTTTTAATCCGCGCGATTATTTCCGCAGGGGATGAGGTTTTAATCCCCGAGCCGTGCTTTGTTTGTTACAAGCCCTGCACGATTCTTGCAGGAGGTACCCCCGTTACAATTCAGACCGAGGAAAAGGATGAGTTCAGACTGACTCCCGAAAAGCTTTTGGAGAAAATCACTCCCAAGTCGAAGCTTCTTATCCTTCCCTTCCCCAACAATCCCACGGGCGCAGTTATGACACGCGAGGATCTTGAAAAAATCGCAAAAATCGTTGAGGAGCACGACCTTTTCGTTCTTTCCGACGAAATTTACGGCGAGCTTACATACACAGGTCAGCCCCATGTTCCCTTTGCAACGCTTCCGGGTATGAAGGAGAGAACCGTTACAGTTAACGGCTTCAGTAAGGCGTTTGCGATGACAGGCTGGCGACTTGGTTATGCGTGCGGTCCCGAGCCCGTTATAAAGCAAATGACAAAAATTCATCAGTACGCAATTATGTGCGCCCCCACTACGAGCCAGTATGCCGCAATTGAGGCGCTCCGTAGCTGCGATGACGATGTCGAATATATGTGCGAGGAATATAACCACCGCCGCAGAGTTATGGTGAATGGCTTCCGCGAAATGGGACTTAGTTGCTTTGAGCCTCTCGGCGCGTTCTATGTATTCCCCAATATCAGCGCGACAGGTCTTACAAGTGAGGAATTCGTAACAAAACTTCTTTACGAGAAGAAAGTTGCGGTTGTTCCGGGAACTGCTTTCGGTGAAGGCGGCGAAGGCTTTATCCGCTGCAGTTATGCGTACAGCATCAAAAATATTGAAAAGGCGATTGAGAGAATCGGCGAATTCGTAAAAGATTATATAAAGTGATGTGCTAAAGCAGCACCTTGTGTTTGGGGACAGGTCATTTTTGTTACGTCTGCGGCTTACAAAAGCCACCCCGTCCCCTTATAGTGCGTTTTATTAAGCAACTTCTCAATTATGCTCTGATATTTTAGTGAAGGAATCCTTAACGGATTCCTTTTCTTTTTTATGCGTTTTGTTAGCCACAAACTTCATCCGCGGAGTATCTATATACACCTGCGGATTCAGATTGTGACTTCTGCACTACTTTATCCCATCACTTGCTCCCGGTAACTTTCAAGCAAAAACCACGACTGATTTTTCAGTCGTGGTTTTTTTGCGAACAAATTAGATGTTTGAATGCATAAAGTATAGCACTTGTGTCTGAGTATCAAAAAAGTAAATATTATAGTCCCAATATTTTTGCTCTTCGGTTGTTTCTTCATTTTCAATATAAAAATAGTCGTCAGTATCTATAATATCTCTTTTAAAATCATATTTTTCCTTATAATCAACAAACTCAATCCAACTCTCAAAATTGTCAAAGTAGCCATTCAGCTCCGCAATGCTATCTTCTGTTACAGGTTTAAGATAGTTGTTGTCTTTTATTTTTTCTATATCTTCCTTGGAAAAATAGTATTTGGAATAATTCGTAAAATCTTGAAACCCATCACTGTAATAACATTCTGAATTTTTATATTCGGGCAAACTTGCAATAATAGGATCTCCGAAGAATTCTGAAAAAGGTTGACCCATTAAAAATATGATTGAAAATTGCGAAATCAAAATCACCAAAAAGATACCAACCACTGTCTTTTTCATATGCCTTTCTCCTTTAATACTTTTGGTTATATGTTATCTCAACCATAACCTCGTCCAATAACCCAAGTTTTGAATCTATAGTTGCAAAATCATTTGCCAACCACAAAAAATTCTTTTTTAGTGATCCTTGATTAAATGGATTTACAAATTGAGTAAAATCAAATGTATCTGTTACTTTTACCTTTGCATTCCACTTTCCATCTCTTTCTCTTCTTGCATCAACATCAATATCCACTTTATGCAATGCAGCCCCTAAATCACCATTTTCTAGCGGAATTTCATATGTTAGCGGTTCAATTGACGGTTTCGTGCTTTTTTGCTCTTCCGCACATTTCAAAATTTTACTTTTTATAAAATCATTCAATCCCTTATCATTTTTTAGTAGATTTGATGCATAACTTCCTTCGTTTGCTATATATTT
>JAZRFX010000335.1:0-4266 GCA_045643845.1 Clostridia bacterium
TCCACCGCTTACAACATCATAACTCTCATTCATCCAGCCTGTGGGAGTGATACTGCTGATACTTCCCCTTTCTTCGGTCGGCATTAAATCCTTACCTACTGAAGCCATTGCTACATCACAACGGCCAAGCTCGTCAAGGTCTGCATAATATTCAAATGAGCCTTCAATAATTTCATAATCCGCAAAAAAGGGCTTGTTTTCGTTAATTTCAGCATACGGAGTTCCGCTGTATGAAGGAACCATACTCATTAGCTGCTGATATTCCTCATCGGTAAATGTATTGCTGACAACTGTTACTGTACGGCTATTCCCTTCCCACGCCACGCCGAGGTTGAAGCCTTCGGCGATGAAGCGAATCGGAAGCATAGTTCTTCCATTTATGATAGCAGGAGCTGCATCGAGGATATATGGCGTGTTGTTAAGATATGCAGTGGTGCTGTCAATAGTAAGTTTTATAATATTTTCATCAAGAGCAAGAGTCACTGTTCTGGTAGCATCATCCCAAATTACTGTCCCGCCAAAAGATTCAATAATCGCTCTTATCGGAACAAGCGTACGACCGTTTATTACAATCGGCGATGTTCCCCTGCCTGCATCTATTTCAGCGTCTACGCCATTGAGTTTCATAATGGGGTTGTCTATTTGCACACTCACAACAACATCCGATGATGCGGACGCAATGTTAATGTTTATAGACATACAAAAAGCAACAAGCAAGCAAATAATCAGGAGATTCTTTTTTATCTTTTTCATATAAATCTTCCTTTCGTACTCTTTTTATGAACTTTTTCTCAAATTTATTGATTTTTCGCCAATGCGGGTATATACTTGACTTGTTGGCGAGGTGGATTATGAATAAAAAAACGCTAAGACTGATTTTATCAGTCATTTATATTATTTCACTTGTGGCAATTACTTTTATAGCGCTCCCGTTTTTTAAATCGATTAAGAATCCCGAGGAATTCAAAGCGTATATAGACAGTTTCGGAGTTTGGGGAATTTTAGTTGTGTTATTCATCCAGATAGCGCAGATAGTAGTAGCCCTTATCCCAGGGGAATTCGTTGAATTTATTTGCGGAGCTCTTTATGGATGGCTTGGAGGACTTTTGCTGTGTCTTCTCGGAATTGCCATAGGACAAGCTATTATTTTCTTTTCCGTAAAGTTTCTCGGTAAGGATTTCATTGAAATCGTCGCAGGAAGCAAAGCTATGGAAAAGCTTAAATTCCTGCAGGACGAGAAAAAGTTAAAAGCGATTATATTTATATTATTTTTTGTTCCCGGCACGCCCAAGGACCTTATAACCTACCTCGTGCCGCTGACTAAAATAAAATTAAAGGATTTTCTTTTAATTTCTCTTTTTGCCAGGATTCCATCAGTTATTTCTTCTACATACGCAGGTTCGCTTTTTATAGACAGCAATTTCAAAATGCTCCTGATTACTTATGGAGCAATCGCAGTATTTTCTCTGATTGGTTTTATCATTTACAAAGCATACGAAAAAGTAACAAACAGGAAAAATCCACTTGCATAGCAAGTGGATTTTTTACTGCTATGCGATTAAAGAACTATGTTATCAATGGCGAGAAGTTCCTCATAGGAGAAGCGCGTGTTTTCAGTCATTTTAAGGTTTTCGAGAATTTGCTCGGGCTTTGATGCACCGATAAGAACACTTGTTACGCCTTCCTTGGAATAAACCCAGGAAAGAGCCATCTGTGCGAGAGTTTGTCCTCTGAGGTTTGCAATTTCCTTAAGCTTTTTAATTTTTTCAATGTTTTCGTTTACTCGTTCTTCTTTTAGGAATCTACCGTCAGTTTTAACGCGGCTGTCAGCGGGGATTCCGTCAATATAGCGGTCGGTAAGAAGCCCCTGTGCAAGAGGGCTGAATATTATCACGCCCTTTTTGCGGTCAATGGCACTATCCAAAAGTCCGTTATTTTCGATTGTTCTATCAAGAATTGAATAGCGGTTTTGGTTTATCACGAAGGGACAATGAAGTTCATTTAATATATCCGCCGCTTTTTCCATTGTTTCTCCGTCGTAGTTGGAAAGTCCGACATAAAGAGCCTTGCCGCTTTTTACAATCTGGTCAAGTGCCCACATAGTTTCATAAAGAGGCGTATTGGGGTCCATCCTGTGATGGTAGAAAATATCGACATAGTCAAGATTCATTCTTTTAAGACTCTGATCAAGGCTTGAAATAAGATATTTTCTACTTCCCCAGTCGCCGTAAGGACCTGCCCACATAGTGTAGCCCGCCTTGGTGCTGATTATCATTTCGTCGCGGTAGGCTTTCATCTCACTATGAAGGATTTTTCCGAAATTAGTTTCGGCGCTACCAGGTGCAGGGCCGTAATTATTTGCAAGGTCAAAGTGTGTTATACCATTATCAAACGCGGTATAGCACATTCTTTTCATATTTTCAAAATCGGAATTATCGCCGAAATTATGCCATAAGCCAAGCGATACTGCAGGCAATTTAAGACCGCTTTCGCCACAGCGTTTGTATTCGACATTCTTGTATCTGTCGGGATTTGCGCAGTATGACATAGAATCACTCCCTGGAATTATTTTTTACTTTTTTGCTCGTGCATAGCGAGTGCCGAGAAGCCGTTTTGGAATCTGTTACCAAAATCATACCCTGAAAGAGGCTCGGAAATACCGAGAAGTTTTTCCTTATAAAACTCGGACTTCGAAAGCGCGTCGGAATCAGTTTCGTCAAGCTTCCATAGTGTTTTGTAGTAGATATAATTAAGTGTATACACGCCGTACTGAAGCTGGTCATAATCCTCCTTAAGCGCAGGAGAATTTTTGCCCTTTATATATTCGGCAAAGTCGTTAAAGGCATTCTCATAACGCTCGCGCATTTCTTTAAGTGAAGGACCTGCCTGATAGTCATCCTCGCGGTAATCAAGTTTGGAGTGCTTGAACGGGAAGAAAAGTGTATCCTCATCATTTAAGAATCTTGAATGCGCGCGGTTTCTTCCTTCATAGAAGCCCTGATAGTGCTTGATATACTTACAGTTTTGACCTGCGTCTTCAAGTTCGAGATAGATTTCCTTCATTTTCTTTGCATCTTCGCCGTATCTTGCAATCATAAATTCATCAACGAGCGCATTTGCATCGGCATCCTTATTCCACATAAGTCGTGTATAAAGGTAGTTGTTAAGCGACTGCATACCGTGTTTTCTCGCAAGCATATGAAGGTATGTAAGGTGGCACGCGCCGATTGAATGATAGAACGGGATGTCTTTTTTCATTCTTTCGATAAATACGAAAGGCATTGCGGCAAATGAACTTACATTGTAATACTCGCCTACCATAATTTCGCCCTTGTAGTAGCCGTTTGCCCAGTCAAGAAGTCCGTCACAAAGGATTTTATTGGTTTCTACGCACTTTTCATCGTTTATGTCGTGGACATAGCAACGCTCAATAACATAGTACGCAACATAAATCCTTGAATAGTCGAAATCGTCGGGCAAGGGTTCATCAGGTGGCGGAAGCGTTTCGTGATATGCAGGGATTTCGATAGTGATTTTCCTTTTAATTTTGCCTTCTTCAGTAGCCTTTTTGATAGCCTTGTCAAGCTTGTAGGCAAACATAAGGAGTCTATAGGAATAGGTCTTATGAACGCGACATTTTTCGCAGTCGCACCAGGTTCCGTTATCAAGACCGAAGAGCTTGAAATTTGTCGCATCCTTGTTTTCGCCGTTTATAAGAGATTCAACGATAAGGCGTACAAATTCATCGGTTCCGTCTTCATTTGTTGTACAAAGGAAGTCGCCTGTAGGATATGCAATGCGATTAAAGAGTTCGTAATCGCGCCACAATCTGCGCACGCCATCAACCTCGGCATACCATTCGGGATGAGCCTCGCCGTAGGTCAAAATCCCGTCGCCGTTCTCGTCGCCCTTGTAAAGGGGACTTACTTCATAGGGGTCTTCGGGTTTTCCTTCGCCACCGAAGATTTTATGCTTATAAGGATATTCGTGATTGATATCCATATAGTGATACCATATTTCGTGACCGCCGCCCGTTGTGGTACAGCAAAACTTGTGAAGAAGCTGGGGATTTGTAGTCTTTTTAATAAAGAGGCGGTTAATCTTATTGCGGAACGCCCATATTAGGAAATCCTCGCTCGTGTCATACATAAATTCGGAATATGACTCTCTTGACTTAAACGAAGGAGCTTCGATTATTTCAAATTCGGTTTCTTCACTGCGGTCGAGTTCTTTCACATAGGTTGTAGAATACGCATCGGGAGAAAT
>JAZRFX010000336.1:0-2995 GCA_045643845.1 Clostridia bacterium
GGGGTAGAAGGACTCGAACCCTCAAGAACGGTTTTGGAGACCGGCATGTTACCATTACATCATACCCCTTCATTGGCTACCAGTATATTATATTCAAAAGGTACATCATTGTCAAGTAAAAAAATAAATTTTCTGCAATTAAAAAGGCGAGGGATTCCCCTCGCCTTAATTTTTTACCTGCCGTTTTTGATATAGTGGTCGTTTATGCCGAATATTCTACGAAGAAGAAGTCCGAGCTCGTGTTTTCTGCCGCCGCAAATAACAACGCTGTCGCCTTTCTTCATATTGGCAAGAAGCATTATTTCCTTTTCGCGTTCTTCTTTTTCGGCACTTATAATAAGCTTTGCGCCCTTTTTAAGAGCGTACTCGGTAAGGTCGGCGTTATCAATATCGGTTGTGCCTACAACTGCGATAAATTCGCCCTTTTCGGCAGCCTTGTCGATAACTTTCTCGATATCCTTGCCAAATTTTGCGCGAGTGTCGAAAACGAGGTTTATGCCGTCTATCAAAGCTTCGTTTTTGTTACGGTTTTCGTTTATATAGCCGTCAAATGAAGATAAATCGATATCCATTTTATCGGCAAACGCTTCGTAAGTAAACGGAGCTTTTTTAACATCTATCATTTCTACCGATGCGGAAAGAATTTCGTCGTCCGCATTATAGAAAAGTGTTGCGTCTTTTTTCATACCCGCTGTAACCGATTTAACATAGGCATCGTTTTCTTCCTGATTTACTGAAACTGCACCTGTAAGGATGAGAGTTTCGGGATTTATAACGCGGCTTAATACATCGGCAGGCTCATCGGGACGGATTTCCATAACGCAGTATTCGTGGTACGGATGGAGGTTTTGCCAGGCTGATGAATCAATCTGATACTCGTCCTTCTGAGTAAGAACTGCGTATTTACTAGAGAGTGCATAGGCAATCTTTTCGCGTGTTTCGGTCTTGTCATATCCGCCTGCGATGAGGATGGTTTTCGCGTCAAAACGCGCGCGGAGATGCTTTGCAACCTTTTCATATGCGCCGATAGGATCTTCGCAAATGATGGTTTTTATTCCCTGCCATTCTTCCTTGGCGATAATCGCTTCCGCAAAGTATGATTTTATGAAAAGCTTTTCCTGCTCGGTTTCGTTTCCGTTTTCAAAATAGAGTGCGCCTTTTATTACGGCGAAGGGACGGATGCAAAGTTTTGTTATCGGGGCGTATTCGTTCCCTTCGGGAGCTTCAATTCCGATTATGTCGCATACTTCCTTGACGGTTATCGCAGAAGATGTCGGTTCGGGAACATCAACCTTGATGCGTTCGCGGACATATTCACGGACATCACGCAGTTTGGGGCAATCAACGCCGCTGTAGAAGCTGTCTACGGGAACGACGGTGTATTTACCGCTTCCCATTTCGTCAAATACATAGGCGGGCATAAAGTACTGCTTTACCTTGATTTCTCCATCTTTTCGCTCAAGAATAAGCTGAAGTATTCCCGTGTGTTTGCAAAGCTCCTTAACTTCATTCGTTACGAAATTACCCATTGAGAATATGAGGGGAACTACTTTTCCGTTTTTTGTTGTGTATGTATCAAAATGCTGAAGACAATGTGTGTGGCTTCCCACTATGTAATCGACACCTGATTCAGCAAGTTCGGGAAGGACTGTCAACTGCTGTTCATTGGGTTCAAGCTGATAGTCTATTCCCCAATGAATGTAAGCCATAACAAATTCCGCGCCCATTTCACGCGCATATTTCACATCGGCACGCGCTTTTTCGGGAGAGAAATAGTTAAGGACATTGTCGATACCCTCCTGCGTCCAGTAGAGTGTATCAAGGTCGTTATAACGGCTGCCGTAAGAGAGGATTGCGATTTTGATTCCGTTGACCTTCACAAAGAGGACGCGCTCATCCCCAGGGAGAAAAGCACCTGTGCGCATAAATTCGTGCGCATCCATACGGCGAAGCGTTTCAAAAAGCCCCGACACACCCGAGTCGCAGTTATGGTTGTTTGCGTTGATAAAAGCGTCGTAACCTGCATAGCGCACCGCGTCGAGATAACTTTCAGGACCGTTACAGTGATATTTCAATCTATCGCCGACGGGAATTACATGGTATTCTCCCGCGTATGGTGTCTGGTCGGTTATGGTTGTTTCAAGGTTTCCGACAACGAAATCGGAGGACTTAAAAATCTTTCTTACATACTGAAAACACGGGTGGAAGAAGTATGTATCGCCATACTGATTTTTTCGGCACATTTTGGGTTCGCACATAAGGTCGCCCGTAAGGGAAAGAAGAGCCTTTCCACTTTCGCGCTGTGAGGGTGCGTAGTAGTATCCGTCAGCCCCTTTTACATAACGCGGTTTATCTTCGCTTTGGTCGTTGCTCCAGGGGAATGACGGCGGAAAATCGTGTTCATACTTTAAATTTTCGTTATCATATCCATTTCGGATAGTGATTGTTTCTTTCATAACATTTACCTCTTTCTCAATCGGTGTATTCAATGCTTTCAAGAGTCTGTCTGAAGTTTGCGCGGATGCTTTCAAGATATTCCTTGCGAAGCTCTGCCTGTTCTGCAAGTTCCGCTTCGGTAAGTCCTTCCGCCTTCTTTTTGCGAGCAAGCTCGTTAATTCTGTCGATTTTTTCTTTTTCCATAATTGTTACTCCTTTACTTTTTCATTTCCATATATGGCAGTGTGGTAAATCCACATTTTGTATACAGTTTTACTGCGCGCTCATTTTCTTCTTCCACTTCGAGGCGGAAAATGCAATCGGTGTACTTTTTCATAATAAATTCAAAAAACTTTTCCCCGATTCCAAGACCTCGACAGTTTTCTTTAAGATATATGTCCTCAATCCATATACACGGCTTTCCAAACTCGGTTGAAAAGCTCTTTGCAAGCATTGAGTAGCCTTGTATGCCATCCTCGTTTTCGATGATGTAGCCTTCAAGATAGGGATTGTCGTTTATGCAATTTTCGATGTCGGCGGTGTATATTTCATCCGACCC
>JAZRFX010000337.1:0-1393 GCA_045643845.1 Clostridia bacterium
CAATCTCATCGCGGGAGTAGGTAATATAAGTGCAGGTGCACTCATCGAAGATGCCATAAAAAAGCTCATTTTTGCCACTCAAAATAATTGACAGCAAATTGCGAGGATGGTATAATAATCTTGTCATCCAGAAGGGTGGTCTGCGGAACAGAAGTTCTTCTTAAAACAAATTTTTACGAATGATACTATGAAGGTGTTATTATCTCTGAAGAGGTTAATAATGCCTTTTTGTTTGAGGAGGAATATTTATGAAAAAACACGAAAAAACACTTAAAATGGTGCTTGCGGCACTATTTTTAGCGCTTGCCTATGTAATGCCATTCTTAACGGGACAAATCCCCGAAATTGGTTCAATGCTTCTTCCTATGCACATTCCCGTGCTCCTTTGCGGATTTATTTGCGGTTGGCCGTGGGGACTTTTAGTTGGCTTTGTAGCACCGCTTTTGCGTTCGTTTATACTTGGTATGCCGCCGCTTTTCCCGACAGCGATTTGTATGGCGTTCGAGCTTGCAACCTATGGTATTGTGGCAGGAATTATGCATAAAATACTTCCCCGTAAAAAGCCCTTTATCTACTGCTCACTCATAGTTTCAATGCTTGTCGGAAGAATTGTCTGGGGAATTGCTATGATGGCTTGTATGGGCGTAACAAAAGGCGCATTTACCTTTGCGGCATTTGTTGCAGGTTCATTTACAAATGCAATTCCCGGAATCATAGTCCAGATTATACTTATCCCCGTGCTTGTTATGGTGCTTGACAAGCAAAAGAAAATCTCAGGAATAGAGTAATTTTATGAGCAAGGAAAACATACTTGAACACTACAATACATATCCAAAAATGGAGCTTCAGGATTTATATAAGTATCTTTATCAAAGTGCTTTCGGGTGCGAGCATATGGTTTCGTCCATAGAAAATGTTGAGGCGCATTTGATAACTGAAGCGGAGAATATCGAAAAATATTCCGACACGCTTATAGAAGCGCTTGACGGCGAATATAAAAGAGTTCATCTTTCATATCTTAAAAAGGGGCTTTCACCGAAAACTTTTGCAAAGCTTTTTTCGCTCTCCGCAAAAATTGAGCCTGATGGTAAAGAAAAGCTTAAGGAAAAGCTTTCTATATTGCGCGAGCTTGTTGCGGAGAAAAAGCTTCCCTTTGACATTGACGAGGTTGATGCCAAAATAAAAGAGTGGGAAAGTGAAGACTACCCTTCAGTTCATCACACGGCTTCATTCCGCGAAAACTACGCGCCTGCATACAGACTTGTGGCAAAAAAGTTTATTCCTTTTTTACCGCTTTTTGCGGAAATTGATAAGCTGATAGAAAAAAATCCTTTTGGGATTCTTGCAATCGAAGGCAAATGTGCAAGCGGAAAAACAACTCTTTCCCAAATTC
>JAZRFX010000338.1:0-4813 GCA_045643845.1 Clostridia bacterium
ACAAGTTTTGCCATATTTACTACCGCAAGTGCTATTCCGCAAAGAATGGCTACGCGCAGTTCTTTCCATATGATGCGCAAAATATCGGAAAATTCAATTTCTCCGATTGAAAGCCCGCGGATTATTGTAACCGAGGACTGACTGCCACAGTTACCGCCCGTACCCATAAGCATAGGAATCGAGGCAACGAGTGCAATCTGCGCCGAGAGTGCGTTTTCAAATTTTGTGATTATCATTCCCGTAAACGCCGCTGAAATCATAAGTATAAAAAGCCACGGGATACGGCTTTTGAAAATTTCAAACGCGCTCGTTTTAAGATACGGCTTTTCAAGCGGCGTGATTGCGCCCATTTTTTCAATATCTTCGGTGGTTTCTTCCTGCAAAACATCGACGATATCGTCAATTGTCACGATACCGACAAGACGGTTTTCCTCGTCTACAACGGGCATTGCGGAAAAGTCGTACTTCACAAAGTCGAGTGATACTTTTTCCCTGTCCTCGGTTGTGAGTGCACAAATTGTTTCCTCGGTCATTATATCGCGGATGAGTGCATCTTCATGAGCAAAGAGGAGCTGTCGCATCGTAACAATACCGAGGAGTTTTCGGTTATTATCGGTTACATAACAAGTATTGATTGTTTCCTTGTCAACACCCGTTTTTCTGATGTTCTTTATTGCATCAGAAACACTCATATCAGGGCGAAGACGCACATACTCGGTAGTCATAATACTGCCGGCGCTGTCTTCAGGATATTTTAATATTTCGTTTATGAGTTTTCTTTTTTCGGGGTCCGCCTGACGGAGTATTCTTTTTACTACATTTGCAGGCATTTCTTCTACAAGGTCAACGGCATCATCGACATAAAGCTCGTCTACAACTGCTTTAAGCTCGCTGTCGCTGAAGCTCTGTATAAGAAGCGCCTGACGATCTTCATCCATTTGTGCAAAGGTTTCCGCCGCAAGCTCTTTGGGGAGAAGGCGGAAAATCAGCGGTATCTGGCTTTCCTTACATTCTTCCAGGGCTAAAGCAATATCCGCCGCGTGCATAGTTTCCATAGCATCGCGGAGCGACGAATACTTTTTGTTTTCAATAAAACTTGCAAGCATTCCGCTTACTATTTCCTGTCTTTTTTCAATCATAACAAATCCTCCTTTTTAGAGGATTTCTCTGCCCCTATATAAAAACGGACGCAGAGAAATTCCTACATCGTTCTTTTAAACTTATACTTCCCGAGTCCATTTTTTCACCTCTTTTGTTATTTAGATTTGCTTTCAAGAGTATTTTCCTGATTTCTGTACATTACAAATTTGCAGAACAAGAATTCAAGAATAAAGTTAGAAAGCATTGTTACGGCGAGAATTATATACTCGTTAATTCCGCCTCTTTCAGCTATATGCCCGAGATATGTTGAAACGGGCGTAAAAACGGCGTAAAACCCGAAAAGCTTTGCCATAGCAACGGGAATATTTGCCGCTGATTTGAAAGTGTACTGACGATTTAAAGTGAAATTCCATACAATTGAAAGTATGAGCGCTATCAGGTATGACGGCCAGTATATCCACCCGAAAACTTCATTAAAAAGCGCGAATGAGCCTACCTGAATTATTCCTGCTGACATAGAGAAAAGTGTGAATTTTATCATTTGTATTACTGATTGATTTTTCATAGGTTTATTTCCTTTCGAAAAGACTTTTTATTTTTTCAGCCATAAACTTTTTTCTTTTTTGGGTTTCTTCTGCGTCGACAACATAAATTCCGTCTTTTAAAATTACGATGTCCCCTTCTTTTGCATCTTTTATTTCACTTTTCGGAACATCGAATGTTCCGCCCTCTTTTTTTTCGAGGACGGCAAACTCGCCTTCAAATCTGTCAACAATGTATTTTTCCATATTATAATCCTGCCTTGTGCTGATTGAATGTTTCAGTGAAAATATGACTGCCGTCATTTTTATTTGTATCGGTATGGTAGAAAAGATAATTATGCTCGGCAGGTGTCATAGCAGCCTCGATAGATTCTATCCCGGGGTTGCATATAGGTCCTACAGGAAGTCCCACATATTTGTAGGTGTTATAGAGAGAATCAGTTTCAAGGTCCTTGTATAAAACTCGGCCGACATTGTAAAGGCCATCTGAAATTACATACACAACGCTGGCATCAATCTGAAGGAGCATTCCTTTTTTGATTCTGTTTTTAATAACGCCTGAAATCATAGCTCGCTCGTTATCAAGCTTCGCCTCGCGCTCAATAAGTGCGGCGCGGTTTATAGCTTCCGCCATAGTCATACCCGCGGGAAGATTATGCTTTACCTTATTATATTGAATTGCAAATTCCGAAAGAAGTGTATCTATAACATCGTGTGCGGGAGTGTCTATTTCAAACATATAGGTGCTTGGGAAAAGGTAGCCCTGAAGTTTGTACTTCACATTTTCGTTTTTTGGAATATCGTTAATAAAGCTGTGCTCGAATGTGCCTGTCGCAAGCTCGTTCAAAAAAGCCTCCTTCGAGCATATTCCAAGTTCCTCACAACGCGCCGCAATCATTTCGGCGCTGTAGCCTTCGGGAACTGTAAGTTTTACGCCCTGTTTTTGTTGCATTGGCGTTGCCAATATTTCGATTGCGTCTTCTATTTTCATATCCTTGTAGAGAAGAAATTTGCCGTAGTTGAGCTTTCCGCGATGCTCGGAGGTGAGCATTTTAAGTCTGAATGTTATCTCGTAGTCAACTACGCCCTTTTCCTTGAGAATTTCGGCGATTTTTGCTTCCGATGCACCCTGGGGGATTTCAACGATTACAGGCTGGTCCGATGATGTTGTACGGGTATATTCCAAAAACATAGAAAGCCCCGTCCATGCAAAAAGCACTATTAAAATCAAAATCAAGATTAAGAAAATTTTTTTCATTTTTATCCTCCGCATTTGTTTTTAAAAGAAAAACCCGTGTTTTACAACTACCACGGGTTTATTTCTTTCGGATAAGTGTTTTGAGCACTATAAGAGTGTTCATTAACATTATTTGCAGGAAAGGTATTTACTATGAAATTTCCTGCTTTTTATTTTGTAACAATCTGAGTTTTGAACCAGTCTATCATCGTGTCGTACAAAGGAATTTCGCAGGAAAGTCTTTCCCTTAATGCATATATTTCCTCAACAAGCTTTTCAGTATCGTTTATAGGCTGTTCGATATAGATCTTGTCGTGCTTTGTCGCGGTATGGCGCTGTTTGTCGAGGAGAATTTCCTCATACATCTTTTCGCCAGGACGAAGTCCTGAAAATTCAATCTTTATATCTACATCGGGAACATATCCGCTGTATTCGATAAGGTTTCGCGCAAGGTCAACAATCTTCACGGGCTCTCCCATATCAAGGATAAAGATTTCGCCGCCCTCCGCAAAAGCACCTGCCTGCATAACAAGCTGTGCCGCTTCGGGAATTGTCATAAAGAAGCGATTGATTTCGGGATGTGTAACGGTTATGGGGCCGCCTTCCTGTATTTGCTTTTTGAAAAGCGGGATAACGGAGCCGTTACTGCCGAGAACATTACCAAATCTTACTGCGGCGTAGATTGTCTTGCCACCATTTCTCTTTTGGGAAAGAGCAAACTGCTGAACTACCATTTCAGCAACGCGCTTGCTTGTACCCATAATATTTGTGGGGTTTACTGCCTTGTCGGTTGAGATAAGAACGAATCTTTCAACGGCGAACTTTTCGCAGGTTGATGCCACATTGTATGTACCAAAGACATTGTTTTTAATTGCTTCGTCGGGGCTGTCCTCCATAAGCGGAACATGCTTATGAGCCGCTGCGTGGAACACAACCTTGGGCTTATAGGCTTCAAAAACTTCTTCAAGTCTTTTCACATCACGCACCGAGCCGATCAAAACTTCAAGCTTAAGCTCGGGATAATTCTTCCTCAGCTCAAGCTGAAGGTCGTATGCGTTATTTTCATATATATCAAAGATTATAAGGCGTTTGGGACTATATTTTGCAATTTGTCGGCAAAGCTCGCTACCGATACTTCCGCCACCGCCTGTAACGAGGACTGTTTTTTGACAAATATAGTCGAAAATATCTTTTCCTTCAATAATTTCTTCATCTCTGCCTAAAAGGTCCTGCGGAGTAACCTCACGAGTTTGGCTGATGCTTGCTCTACCGCTTGCAAGGTCCAGAAGTGAAGGAACTGTTGATGTTTTGATCCCTGTTTCACGGCAAATGCGCATAATTTCCTTATGGTCTTCCTTTTTTCCTGAAGGGATTGCTATAATAATTTCCTGAACCTTATACTGAATTGCCGCCTCTGCGATGCGGTCACGACCGCCGACTATCGGAACTTCGGAAATCATCATTCCGTGCTTTCGGGCATCGTCGTCGATTGCAACAACGGGGATTTGCTCTTTATCCCTGAGCATACTTTTTATAAGGAGAGAGCCTGTATCACCTGCGCCGATAATCATTGTGCGGATTTTTGTTGCAGAGTCTTTCATTCTCATCCTGGCTTTTTGATAGATACGGATATATTTTCCGATATATCTTTCAAAAGTAAATCCGCAAAGGGATATAATGCCGATTAAAACGAAGTCTGAAAATGTGAAAATATCTTCGCCAAGAACTACCACTCTTGAAAGAGCGTATGCAAGGAGAGTTCCGCCTGTAACCGAGAAATACATTCTCACATATTCCATAAACTCGGCATAGCGCCAGCTTACTGCATAGCTTCCTGAAAGGCCCATCGATGCAGTAACTGCAAGCACAAGAATTATAAGTTCCTTATATTTACCTGCGTAAAAAGTAGTGGGATTGAGTAAAAAATTATCCT
>JAZRFX010000339.1:0-1519 GCA_045643845.1 Clostridia bacterium
GAGGGTTAGTCGTTGCAATCATCTCTTTAGTAAGGATTGCCGACTGCTCGCGGAGTCCCTTTATAATTGCTTTTTGAAGTGCTGTTCCGTCGCTTTCAGTTGTGGCTGTGACAGATGTCGTCTGCACAGTTTCTACCTTAACAGTTTCGGAAAAAGATATATAATCTGCACAATTTTCGTCAAGTCCCATAAGCGCGCAAAATGAATAATACGCCTTCATCATTTCCGCCGAATACGGATTCATAATAGCCGCGGAAAGTCCGCTTTGCATAGCCATTGTGAAAAATGCGCTGTTAATCGCGTCGCGGTGGGGAAGACCGAACGAAACATTCGACACGCCGAGCGAGGTATGTACGCCAAACTCGTTTTTAATCATATTAACCGCGCGGAGTGTTTCTTTCGCCGCATCAGGCTCGGCACTTATAGTAAGTGTCAATGGGTCAAATATAATATCATTTTTGCCGATGCCATACTTTTGCGCCTCGGTAAGTATTTTTTCAGCAACTGCGAATCTTCCCTCGGCAGTTTCGGGAATGCCCTTTTCGTCAAGTGTGAGTGCCACGATAACACCGCCGTATTTTGCGGCAAGAGGGAAGATGGCATCCATACTTTCCTGCTTCCCTGTTACGGAGTTTATCATCGCCTTACCATTGTATCGGCGAAGCGCACCCTCCATAGCGGATATGTCAGCAGTATCTATCTGCAGCGGAAGATTAGTTACCGCCTGAAGCTCGCAAACGGCACTTTTAAGCATTTGCGCCTCATCAATTTCGGGAAGTCCTACATTGACATCAAGGATATCAACGCCCTTTTCCTGCTGAACGATACCTTCATTTAAAATATAATCCATATCGCCTGACTTAAGAGCTTCCTTAAATCTTTTTTTGCCTGTAGGGTTGATTCTTTCGCCGATAAGAATCGGCTTTTTATCAAATTCAACTGTGTGTGTATATGATGATACACAAGTAGTATTTTTCTTTTCAAGAGTCGCGGGCTTATGTCCCGCCACCTTTTCAGTAAGCGCCTTTATATATTCGGGAGTAGTACCGCAACAACCACCTGCGATGCGCACTCCTTTTTCAATAAGCGCCTTTACATCGTCCGAAAATTCATCGGGAAGGACATCGTAAACAGTTTTACCATCCTCTACTCTTGGAAGACCTGCGTTAGGCTTTAAAATAACGGGAACGGATGCTTTTTCAAGATATTCCTCCGCCACTTTTGAAAGTGCCTTCGGGCCGAGTGAACAATTGATGCCGATAGCATCGGCGCGCATTCCTTCAAGCATCGCTACCATTGCGGAGGGTGACGCACCTGTCATAAGCTTGCCGTCTTCGCCGTAAGCATTCGACACAAAAACGGGGAGAGAGGAGTTTTCCTTCGCCGCAAGAAGTGCCGCCTTTGTTTCGTAGCTGTCGCTCATTGTTTCAATGAAAATAAGGTCAACGCCGTATTTAACGCCAAGTTTTACAGTCTGTGCGAAAACATTTACAGCGTCCTCAAAATCAAGGTCGCCGTA
>JAZRFX010000340.1:0-12288 GCA_045643845.1 Clostridia bacterium
CTCGAACCCTGGACACCCTGATTAAGAGTCAGGTGCTCTACCAACTGAGCTAATGGCACATATATGGAGCTGCCCAGCAGATTCGAACTGCCGACCTCTTCCTTACCAAGGAAGTGCTCTGCCAACTGAGCTAGGGCAGCAAAATTGGCGACCCGGAAGGGGCTCGAACCCTCGACCTCCAGCGTGACAGGCTGGCGTTCTAACCAACTGAACTACCGGGCCGGATAATCATCACGTCAGATGTGGACGAGTGCTTCATTCGTTATCCGCTGACTTGACTTATTATACTGTGTTTAATTGCATTTGTCAATAGTAAATTTTAAAAAAAACCACATTTTTTAAAAAAATTTAAATAAGGATGGGATAAATTAGTCCAGAGCAAAAAGGAAGGCATTCGTCTTCACGAATGCCTACACTTGACTACTTGGTTTATTATAATAAGAAAATCCCGTTTTCTTTACAAATTTTCTTCATTTCTTCGGGCCATACCGACACCTGCACCTCGCCGATATGTGCGCGCTGAAGCATCTGCATACAAAGTCTTGACTGACCTACACCGCCGCCGATTGTAAGGGGGAGGATTTCTTCGTCAATCATTTTATGATAGTCGAACTTCATTCTTTCAAGAGCGTTTCTTTCCGAAAGCTGTGCGCGGAGTGATTCGCGGTCAACACGGATACCCATTGAAGAAAGCTCGAGGCTTCTTCCCAGAACATCGTTCCATACGAGGATGTCGCCGTTAAGCGACCAGTCGTCGTAGTCGGGAGCGCGTCCGTCGTGGGGCTTGCCACTCTTGAGCGCCTTTCCTATCTGCATAAGGAAAACTGTCTTATGCTCTTTTACGATTGCGTCTTCTTTCTGCTTGTCGGTGAAGTCGGGATACATATCCTCAAGCTCCTGCGCGGTGATGAAGAATACATCGCGCTCTATTGTTTTTTCAAGGCAGGGGAAGTTTTCGCAAAGAATATCCTGCGTATCTGCCGCTGCGTTTACAATTTTTCTTACAGTATCTTTAAGGAATTCGATTGTTCTTTCCTCGCGCTTGATAACGCGTTCCCAGTCCCACTGGTCAACGAAAAGCGAATGAACATTGTCAACCTTATCGTCGCGGCGCACGGCGTTCATATCGGTATAGATACCTTCGCCTGCGTTGTAGCCGTAACGATGAAGCGCCATTCTTTTCCACTTGGCAAGTGACTGTACGATTTCCACAATTTCATCGCCACATTCAAGTGTGTCAAATTCCACCTTGCGTTCTACGCCGTTGAGGTCGTCATTGATACCGCTTGATTTTGTAACTAAAACGGGAGCGGTTACCCTGTCAAGATTAAGTTCGTGCGCGAGCTTCTTCTGGAAATTATCCTTTATTATTTTAATTGCGCGCTGTGTTTCACGAAGGGAGAGTTTTGCATTATATCCTTCGGGTAATATTAATCCTTTCATAATTTGACGCCTCTTTTCCTCTTGGTCTATTTTTCTATTTTACCGCGAGAGCGCCTTTTTGTCAACACCGACAAGCGTATTTTTTGGATTGATAAGCGAAATTATCCACCTTATATCCTCGCGCGATACGGCGCTTAATATATAAAGGAGTGTCACATAAAACAAAAGGTAGATAAAAATCATTATCCCAAGTGGTGCCGAGAGGTTCATCGTGCTGCACAATACCTTCGCCCCGTAAAGAGATAATATGGAAGTCAATACTCCCCACGACATAAAATCAACCTGCGTCACTTTTGAGAGTCGGCGGATGCTTAAAAATGCGTTGAAAATTTCTTTTATATACATAACCGCGATATATCCCATAATCGCGGTTTTCGGGAGCAGAAGAAAAAGCAAAACTACATTTATGATGCCCTCCATAACATTGTACATCATTGAGTGAAGCTGTTGGTTAAGTCCCTTGAGGCATCCGTCGGTCACGCTGTCGATATAGACGATCGGGACAAGTGGGGCAAAGATTTTTATATATTCGCCTGCCTCGATGCTTTTATATATTCCGCGCCCTAAAGGTTGAGCGAAGAAAAGCATCACTCCCGCCACGCCGAAGCTGAATAGTACGCCGATTCGGAGCGCGCGGTTTACTATATAGCTGATGCCGATTTTTCTTCCCTGCACCTGCGCCTCGGTCAGTCGTGGAATGAGAACCTCGCCAAGTGCACCGAGAAGTGCCGCGGGAAACATAATTACGGGGAGTGACATCTGCGATACGATTCCGTAGGTTGCAAAGGCGCTTTTGCTTCCCATACCGCCTTTTTTCAGCCCGTGGGGGATTATAATCTGCCCAAGCGATGAAAGTCCTGTCCGCATATATGCGCTGACGGCAAGCGGACACGATATTTTCACAAGGCGCAGAAAATTTTTGCGTTTTGGCATTTCTTCCTTTTTGCCCGAGGCATCTTTAAGATAAAGTAAAACTGCGCCGAGGAAAAGCGAAACCTCTCCTACAAGCATTCCTTGAGTCAGGATTTCGATTATATTATTTCCGTCAAGCTTTACGGCGACGAATATGACTCTTAAAAGCTGTGCCGTAACCTCCGCACTTATTAGGCGGAAAACCTTTTGCTTTGCCGTGAAGTAGCCCTCGATTACACTTGCGACCGAGATAAATGGCATTGAGATAGCCATTATGCGAAGTGGCGTGGATGCCGAGGGATTCATTACCCAATGCGCCGAAAACAAATCCGAGCCAATGTAGAGCGCGCCGCCTGAAGTTATCCCGAATATGAGGGCATATGTAAATGCGCAGCGCATCAAAGAATGCGGGGCTTTATTCCCCCTCCCTTCCTCCTCGGCGACAAGGCGCGTTGTTCCAAAGCGCACTCCCGATATGGCAATTGTGGCGAAGACCACTCCGACGGATGATATTATCCCGAAAAGTCCGAGGTTTTCCGCGCCTATTCTTCCCGC
Source organism: Clostridia bacterium (assembly GCA_045643845.1). Classification (GTDB taxonomy): domain Bacteria; phylum Bacillota; class Clostridia; order UMGS1883; family UMGS1883; genus UMGS1883. The sequence continues at coordinate 2,911 of JAZRFX010000340.1, forward strand.
AAGATACGACTGAAAGCAAAGCGAGATAAGGCGAAGCAAAATATTACTTACTGCAAGCAAAATTGTATTTTTAAGCAAAACTGTCGCTTTATTCATAAAAAAATCCCTCCATACAAAATGTATGAAGGGATTTTACTTTTATGTTATTTAGTCGAGAATATAAACTCTGCACTGTCTTCTGCCGAACTGCACACATTCATACTGAGTGCGGTAGCAAAGGTCAACGCGGTTTCCTTTGATTGCTCCGCCTGTATCAGCAGCAACTGCGTAGCCGTAAGTCCAGCTTCCGTCGAGAGCCTCGATATAAACGCGTGAGCCGAGGGGAATTACTCGGGGGTCAACTGCGATAACGCCTCTATCAAGCGGAACGCCTGTTGCAGTCTGTCCTGCATAGCCGCCGTTTTCTTCAGCGGAAAGGTCGTATGCAGTAGCTTCGCAAGTGATTACTCTCTTATATTTAAGAACGCCCTTTTCAGTGCTTACTGTGGGGAGTTCCTCCTCAGCAGTCTTGTTACCATATTCCACGATTTTATCGATAGGAGCTGTTGTAACAATTTCCGCAATTGCTTCACGGGAGATTTCCTTGCCGTTTTCGTAGTTTACTTTATAAGTAACCTTCTTTGTGCCTGTTACACCTTCGCGTACAGTAACTGTTTCGCCTGCCGCAAGGTCTGCATTAAGTCTTTTTACAGTGTTAAAATTAACTGTTTCTTCTACAGTAACTTCTTTTGATGAAGTGTTTTCAACATTTGCGCCTGAGTTTTTTGTCATTGCGAGTATATTTACGCTTGATGAAAAATATTCGCCGAGAGCCTTAATGCGAATTGCATCAGCACCGTTATATCCGAAAGGTGCTGCTATGGCACTAGTTGTATTTACGATAAGTGTTGCAGCCACGCAGATTACTGCGACTGTGCTTCTTACCTTTCTTTTCAAAAACATAAATTCACATCCTTTTACGGATGCTGCCCATGGGCAACAACCTCGCTCATTATAATCAATACTTCCTCATTTGTCAAGGTTTTTTGCCGTTTTTGTTATAACTTTGTAACATTTTTTTAATTTTTTAGTGTTTGTATTTTCCAAAAAACCCTATATATTGGGTTTTTGCTATTTTCAGCATTTTCATTTGTTACAACTCATTTGCGCAAAAAAGAGGCTCGGAATTACTTCCGAGCCTCTTGAAAAACACTATTATTTTATCTGGTAGCCACCCTTAATCATAAGGATACAATTGGTGCTTGTAGCAACTCCGCGACCGTCCGCAAGCGGTACGATGAGAAGATGATTTCCCTGCACAACAACGCCGTCAGCAAGGTCAAAACCCATTGTAACATCGCTTACGCCACCCTTCTGGGTGCCTATCACGCTGCAGGTTCCCATACGGAGAATCATTTCAGTGCCTGCTTCACCAATAACGCTTTTTCCTGCAGGAACTTCCACAATCTGAAATTTCGTCTGCGGAATTACTGCGCTGTCGATATAGCTTTTCGTAACGAGAGGATCGCCCTCCGTACCAGGTTGTGCGGCATATGAGCCTGCCACCAAAAGCACACCAAGTGCACAAAGAATTATTGCTACTCTTTTTTTCATAGGTTAATCATCCTTTCAATTTCCAACGAGCCCGAAGCTTACCGATATGGCGTCGTTGACCTTTATCATTTGCAGCTGATCAAGCTTGCCGATTTTTTCACGAAGACGCTGTTTATCAATGGTACGCACCTGTTCAAGAAGAATCACGCTGTCGCGCGCAAGTCCGTACTGTCTTGCGTCAATTTCGATGTGGGTGGGAAGCTTCGCCTTGTTGATTTTGCTTGTTATCGCCGCCGCGATAACTGTAGGGCTGTATTTGTTTCCTACATCATTTTGCACAACGAGGACGGGGCGTATTCCACCTTGCTCCGAGCCTATGACGGGGCTCAGATCGGCATAGAAAATGTCACCGCGTTTTACTAACAAATTATTCACTCTCCGATAAAAAATCCTCGTAGATTTTAAACGCATTTTCATCGGATACAAGGGCACTTTCCGCAAGGGAAAGATTTATCTCACCCATTTTCAGATATCCCTTTTTCATTTGTTCCTTTTGTTCAATTTTCTTATATTCGCTGATATAATTTTTTACTGCCAGTGCTATAAATTCACTTCGTGACCGATTAAGTGACGAGGCGATTGTGTCCGTCTCCTCAACCAAGAAATCGGGCAATGTGACAGATATTCTGCGCTGCGCCTTTTTTTCCATCTGACATGCCCCCTATAATAAATATACATTCATTATACACTACTATCCTTGGCAGGTCAAATGTAAGTTCTTCCACTTTCTATGTAGGCGCTAATCTACACTTTTATTATGCACGGCTATTTCTTCTTTGATACATTTATTTTACTTCTTTGATTGCAAGGGGTATTTTCTTTATGATATCGTCAGCCGTTACGCCGTACGCGCCGATTTCCTTTTCGCACAAAAGACCGCTTCTCGCGTGGATATAGCATCCTGCCGCGGCGCTGTCGGTAAGCGAAAGTCCCTGCGACGCAAAAGACACGATAATTCCTGCAAGGATATCTCCGCTGCCCGCTTTTGCAAGAGCGCTTGTAGAAATATGCGAAACATATTTATTGCTTCCGCCGTATGTAATAACTGTGCGCGCACCCTTTAAAAGAAGATTTATCCCCATATCGCGCGCAAAATTATCGGCGATTGTAATTCTCTTTCCTTCAATTTCGCTGACGCTGTATCCGCTGATTCGTGAGAACTCCTTCACATGAGGAGTCAAAAGCACATTTTTGTTTTTGATTATATCCATCTTGCCGACTAATGCATTGATTCCATCCGCATCTATTATAACGGGGCAGGATGCATTACTTAATATACTTCCAATAAGATGCCAGTGTTCTCCGCGACCGAGTCCGCAACCGACGAGAATACTTCCCGCAGTCCTGATTGCATAGAGGGCATCCTCGGTAAATCTTGGCTGCATAATCCCGTTTTCGTGAGGCATAGGAATTATGATTGCTTCCTTTACCAATATATTCAAAATGGAGCAAATCGGTGCGGGAGCAAGGATTTTTACAAGCCCGCAACCGCTTCTAAGCGCCGCCTGCGCCGCCATTGCAGCAGCGCCTGACATAGTATGGCTTCCTGCGATAATGACCGCTGTTCCAAAAGTTCCCTTGTGGCTGTAGCGACTGCGCGCGGGGAGAATTGTTTTTACAAGCTTGTCCGTAAGCGGAACGCAGCTCGCCCTTGTTATGCTGTTATAATCCACGGGGATTCCTACTTCGGCAATTACGATTTCTCCGCACAAATCCACACTTTCGTTTGCAAGCATACCGCGTTTGGGAGCTGTAAAGGTGATGGTTTTATCAGCCTTTACACAGGCACCGCACTCTCTTCCCGAGTCGGCATTCATTCCGCTGGGAACATCGCAGGAAACTACATATGAATCAGATGAATTTATCATATTTATCGCACGGATAATATTTTCGTCAGTAATTTCTCCGTTTATTCCGATGCCGAAAATGGCATCAAAGCTACATTCAAACTGCTCGGTGGGGAAAGAAACCGCGGGAATTACGGGAATTTCTTCCTCAATCGCCTTTCGCGCAAGAATTTTGCACTCATCCGTCGAAGGCTCCATCACCTGAACGATTTCAACGCGTCTGCCGTGGCGCTTAAGGAGAATCGCCGTTGCGTATCCGTCGCTGCCGTTTTGCCCTTTTCCGCAGTAAACCCTTACGGAATTGAAATTTTTGATTTCTTCAAAGCACGCTTTCGCCGCGTTTTCGATAAGGTGCATCGCAGAGACATTTTCCATTGCTTTTGCCTCGGCTTCCTTTATCATTTCAACTGATAAATACAGCATAAAATCAGCTCCTTATAAATAAAGGGGACATAAACGAATGTCCCCCCTGAAGATTTAATCTATAACTACTTTTGAAGGCGCATATTTACGAAGATGTGTAAGTGCCGCTACGGGTAAATCAAATTTTACCAGATGCTTGCCGTTTTTTTCAACTGCGGCAAAATATACGCTTGAACCTTTTTTATGAGTTGATGCATCGATTACTTTATAGTCGCCTTTTGCATATTCCTTATACTTATCGCTGTCTATGGGCGCTATAATCTCAACCTCTTTCATTTTGAATGAGATGAGCTTTTTTCTGCTTGAAGCGTTGAAAATAGTGTCAACATCAACGCTGTCCTCGGTTATTGTATACTCGAATTCACGGTTGAATGATGATGCAAGCTTGTATCCGCCGTACAAGAATCCGAGCGAGATAAGAAGGTTCAATCCCCCCAGGCTGAACATCATAGTTACAAGCGAAAGCATAATCGCCACAATGTAGATTACTGCCGCAAGCAGAATTTCCTTCGCACCTTTTTTTCTTTTTACCAAATACTCTTTATAATCCATTTAACTCACCTTTTATATACCTTCTATAACTTCGGCTTCAGATGATGGCGCTTCTTCTTCATATACCACGACGCCATCGCCCTCCACGATACCTTCAACAACCTCATCCTTTTCGATTACTCCGTCATTGAGAATGTTTTCGCCGAATGAATACGGATGAGTTGTACAACGCTCTGTGGGAGCTTTTGATTTGTCATACTTTTTGCCGACAAGCTTTGTACAAGCAGGAGTTGCTCGAAGTCCGCTGCTTTCGCAAACCATAATTTCTGTTTTTCCGCTGTCGAGATGACTGAGGAAGTTTTTGTCGGAAAGTCCCTTGTGAACAGGCTCCATAACCTTTTTCCAGGTTGTAACCGCAGGGTTTCCGCTGACCGTTGCGGGCTTATCGTATCCTACCCATACTGCACCTACATAGTAGGGGGTAAAACCTACGAACCATTTGTCCTTGTTATCGTTGGATGTACCTGTCTTGCCCGCTACACGCATATTGGAAAGTCTTGCCGCAGTACCTGTACCGCCGTCCACTACGCCTTTAAGCATGGGCACCATAGTTTCGACGGTATCCTGACTCATAGCAATATTTTTAGTCGCTTTGTGTTCAAGGATAACCTTTCCGTCAGAGTCAAGAACCTTTGTGTAGAGCGAAGGCTTTATATACTTACCGCCATTGGGGAATACGCAGTATGCTGCACACATATCAAGAACGGATACGCCGTCTGTCAATCCGCCAAGCGACATCGCAGGATAATTTATATCCGATTTTTCGTTAAGGGAATCAAGATGTAAATTATTTTTTGCGAAATTGTATGACGCCTTTGGTGTCAGGTAGGCACAAATTTTAGCCGCAGGAATATTTCTTGAAGCACGAAGCGCGGCAGCCACTGTAATTCTTCCTGAAAAACCACCACCCGAATTTTTCGGCGTCCAATTCCCGAATGAAGTGGGGGCATCGTTTACAAATGTATCAGGAGTTACAAGCCCGTACTCAACGGCAGGTCCATATACTGACAAAGGCTTTATTGATGAGCCGGGCTGACGAAGTGTCTGCGTAGCACGGTTCAGTGTACGGTTGCCTTCTTTTTGTCCGCGTCCGCCTGAAAGTGCCTTAACAAGACCTGTGTAAGGATCCATTATTACCATTGCCGACTGGGGCTGTTTTGCCGATGAGCTTCCAAACATATTGGAATCGCTGTAAACTGCATCCATCTGCTTCTGGATTTCGGGATCCATAGAAAGATAAATCTTAAGACCGCCGTTATAGAGAAGCTTCAATGCAACATCCTTTGTGTAGCCGTGTTCCTGCATCAGATCCTCTACGACCTGATCGATTACCGCATCGGTAAAGTAGCTGTGATAATGCTGTGCGTCTTCGGGATTCTTCTTAACGAAAACAAGTTCTTCTTCCTTTGCCGCCTTGTACTCCTTCTCGTTGATAAATCCGAGGTCGCGCATTTTCTTAAGAATTACAAGCTGTCTTGTCTTGTTATTTTCGGGGTTCTGAAGCGGATCATACTTGGTCGGAAACTGCGTTATGCCCGCGATAGACGCACATTCCGCAAGAGAAAGCTCCGAAACATCCTTGCCGAAATATTTCATGGAAGCACTCTGCACGCCGTTACATTTTTGTCCAAGATAGATAGTGTTAAGGTAGTATTCGAGAATTTCCTCTTTAGATAGCTCTTTTTCAAGATTGAACGCACGATAAACTTCCTGGATTTTACGCTTGATTGAATAATCGTCGTCCTGCGTGAGATTTTTTATAAGCTGCTGTGTTATGGTACTTCCACCGTAGCTTGAGTTACCTTTTTTGGTGACATACTGCATTGCCGCACCTGCAAAACGCTTTATATCAACGCCCTTGTGAGAATAAAAGCGCTCGTCCTCAATTGCTACAAAAGCATCCTTGAGGTAGTCGGGAATTTGCTTGCTTGACACCCATATACGATGCTCGGTGTCATAGAGCTGTTCATACTCAACCATTTCGCCTGTTTCGGGGTCCTCAACATATACAATCGAGGAGAGGTTGAGGCGCATATTCTCAACATCGATAAGCTCTACATCCTCCACATAGCCGATGAGCGAGCCGGCAACAAGACCTACAACGGCAATAACCAAAAGTCCGAAAAGAACGGCCACGCCGATTGCAAATCTCTTTATAAACTTAAGTATCTTGCGCTTTGTTGAATTTTTTTTGCTTCTTCTTTTTGACGAAGTCTTTTTTACTTCAGTATTTCCTGATTTCTTTTCCATAAAGCGCACCTCCTTGTAAGCATATTTCACTCATTTTATACTATTACATCATAAAGTATAACACCAAAGCATTAAAAAAGTGTTACAAAACCCGAAATTAGTTAATTTTGCGTATAAAAGAACTAAAAAAGTGCATAATGAAAAGCAAAAGAGGACTTTTCGAAAGGTGAATTTTTTATGAAAATCAAAACTTTTCTGGTATATTTTGGGCTTTTTGTCGGTGCTTTCATCTTTTCAATGACGGGTTATATCTCGGGTGCGAGAGATTCAAGCGAGATTTCTCCTACCGCCGAAGTTGCAGGAAAAGAACTACCTTCCGAGGAAGCAGTTAAAACAAAAGCTTCCGCTCCAGAAATCGAAAAGGTTTCAAAGGAAAAATATATTGTGCGCGCAAACGAGAACAAGGTTTCGCTTTTTATAAGATATTCAAACGGAGATGAGCAAATTCACAGCGAATATGAAATCCCCGTAAATTTACTCCCCAAAAGTGACCGCGAAAGGCTTGAAAAAGGTATCGAGTTCGACTCAATAGCCGAAATAATAAAGTTCGTTGAGGATTATATGGGATAAAAATTTGACGCATCGGCTCAAGAACCGATGCGTCGATTTTTTAAATACATTTATTTGAAACATTCTCGAGGTTTATTACCTCGTCTACCACGCCTTCGTAAAATTCAGGCTCGTGACTTACAAGAAGAACTGTTCCGCGGAATTCCGCAACCGCGCGCTTAAGCTCGTCTTTCGCCATAACATCGAGGTGGTTTGTAGGTTCGTCAAGCACAAGTAGATTTACTTCGCGGAGCATCAGTCTGCAAAGGCGCACCTTCGCATTTTCTCCACCTGACAAAACCTTCATTTGCGAGGTTATATGCTCGGTAGTGAGTCCGCATTTTGCAAGGGCGGCACGAACCTCGGCATTTGTCATTGCGGGGTATTCGTCCCAAATTTCGGCAAGAGCAGTCTTGTCGCTTGCAATTTCCTCCTGCTCAAAGTAGCCCTCCTGCACGAACTGGTCGCGGCTGACCGTTCCCGCGTAGGGAGGAATTATACCGAGGAGTGTTTTCATAAGTGTAGATTTTCCTATACCATTAGTGCCTTTGACAGCGATCTTTTTATTTCGCTCAACAATGAGATTGATGGGGCTTGTGAGAGGCTCGTTGTAGCCAAGCACAACGTCCTTCGCCTCGATTACCACTCTGCCCGGAGTTCTTGCAGTCTTGAATGAGAAAGTGGGCTTTACCTTCTCGCGTGCGAGGGTTATGATTTCCATCTTGTCAAGCTGACGCTGTCTTGAGCGCGCGAGAGTTGCCGTAGCGGCGCGCGCCTTGTTCTTTGCAACGAATTCTTCAAGGTCGGCGATTTCCTTTTGTTGCTTGTTATACGCCTGCTCAATCTGGCGTTTTTTCAGCTCATACATACGCATAAAGTCGTTGTAATCGCCCGTATATCTTGTAAGTATGCAGTTTTCTATGTGATAGATTACATTGACAACCTCGTTCAAGAAAGGAATGTCGTGCGATACGAGGATGAACGCATTTTCGTACTCCTTGAGGAAGTTTTTGAGCCACATAATATGGTTTTCGTCGAGGAAGTTTGTCGGCTCGTCGAGGATGAGAATCATCGGGTTTTCAAGAAGGAGCTTGGCAAGAAGGACTTTCGCACGCTGTCCTCCCGAAAGCTCGGTAACATCGCGGTCAAGACCGATTTCGTTAAGACCGAGGCCGTTTGCACATTCATTTATTTTAGAGTCGATGATGTAGTAGCCCGAGGTATCGAGGATATCCTGAATTTCGCCGACTTCCTCCATCATTTCGGCAACCTCGGATTCGGATGCATCGCCCATTTTTTCGTAGATTGCGAGCATTTCACATTCAAGGTCGGTCAGGTGCTTGAAAGCATCTCGAAGCACATCGCGGATGGTCTTGCCTTTTTCCAGCGTAGAATACTGGTCGAGGTAGCCCGTCGTGATATGCTTACACCACTCAACCTTTCCCGAATCGGGAGCAAGCTTGCCCGTGATGATATTGAGGAAGGTCGATTTTCCTTCACCGTTTGCACCAACAAGACCGATGTGCTCGCCCTTGAGAAGTCGGAAGGACGCGTTATCTAAAATTTCACGACCGCCAAAGCCGTGGGTAACATTTTCAACATTTAAAATACTCATTTGATTTTCCTTTTCTTTATTTTATGGGGTTATTTTAACATAAAACTGCGCCGTTTTCAACAAAAAAGAATGAGCAAAGCTCATTCTTTTTATCAGTTAATTAAAGTCATAATATTCCGATGTGAATTCTTTGTACTTTTCGGCTAAACTCAAATCGCCGAGGGCGTACATTTCATTCCCCCACGGAATTGTGACGGAGTGGATTTTATTTTGATAAAATTCTATATACTTGGGCGATTTAATTGCGTTGAAGAGCGCCATTTGCGTACTTGAATTGCAGGTCCCATCGCCCATACCCGAAATTATGTAGGTGGGGCAGTTAAGAAATTCCGCCGCGACAGCGGTATCGAAATATGCGATACCTTTGCCCTTTGGCATTGTGTTTTCCTTTCTTCCGCAAATTTCGTGCCCGTCAGTATCGGAAAGCCACGGAACATTGAGTATCACCGCGGATGCCTTATCAAAATGCGCCGCAAGGTTGCACGCCTGCATTGCGCCCTGACTGCTTCCTACAAAAATGTAATCCTTTTTATTCAAAAGCTCGTGGTC
>JAZRFX010000341.1:0-4026 GCA_045643845.1 Clostridia bacterium
TGGCTACGATCCGACTTAATCTTCTTCATTAAGTTCGATTGTTACATAGTCATCAGGTTTCATTTGGGTCAAAAGTACTACGCTTTCAACATGGCTCGTGTGCGGGAACTGATCAAAACCATGCGCTTCTTTAAGAATGTATCCGCGGCTTGCGAGGAATTTTGCGTCGCGTGCCATTGTTGCGCAGTCGCAGGAAACATAAATAATTTTCGATGGCGACATATCGGCGATTGAGGAAAGAAGACTCTCCTCGCACCCTTTTCGTGGCGGGTCAAGGACAACTGTGTCGGCGATTTTGCCTTCCTTAATCAATTCGGGGGCAACCTCCTCCGCCTTTCCGCAGTAAAACTGTGCGTTTTCAATATTGTTGAGCCTTGCATTTTCCTTTGCGTTTTCAACTGCATCGGGGATAATTTCAATACCGATAACCTCTTTCGCTTTCTTTGCGAGGAAAAGGCTGATGCTACCCGTACCGCAGTAAAGGTCGTAAACTGTTTCTTCGCCACGGGGATTTGCAAGCTCGAGCGCCTTTTCATAAAGCGGCGCGGTGGTGTAGGGGTTAACCTGATAAAAGCTCTTATAATGCACCTTGTATTTTATATCGCCGATGCTGTCGATTATATACGGCTCGCCGAAAATCACAAGGTCTTTTTCGCCGTAGATGTTATTCGTTTCGTCCTTGTTGATATTTATGACAAGCCCCTTTACAAACGGGAATTTCTCGGTAAGCTTTTGGGGGAGAGTTTCAATATATGGAACTCTTTTTGTAGCGACGAGGACAACTACCGCCTCGTCCTTTCCGCAGCGGACACAAATCCTGCGGAGGAGTCCTTTTTTGCTATATTCGTCGTAGGCACAAACGCCCATTTCATTTGCCCAATCGCATACGAAATTGACGATTTCGTTTATCCTTTCGTCCTGAAGCGCGCACTTTTCAGGAACAACAACGCGGTGGGAGTGGGGAGCGTAAAAGCCTGCCTTCATTCCGTACTCCGTCTGCACGACGGGGAACTGCGCCTTGTTCCTGTAATTGAAGCTGGGTTGACTCCCGCAAACGGAAGAAATTTCGGCATCCTTGAAGCCACCGATTCTACGGAGTGCTTCCAAAACCTTGCTCTTTTTATGCTCAAGCTGTGCTTCATAAGAAACGCTTTGCATACTGCAGCCACCGCATTTGCCGAAAATGTCGCAAACGGGCGTGGTGCGAAGGGGAGAAGGCTCGATTATTTCCAAAAGCTTGCCGTAGCCGTAGTTTTTCTTTTCTTTAATTACAAGTATTTTTGCCGTGTCGCCCTTTACTGCACCGGGTACAAAAACTGTGAAGGAATCGATTTTGCAGATGCCTTCGCCGTCGTTTCCAAAAGCGGTAACGGGGACGATATGCTCGGTATTTTTATACATATTTCAGTTCCTTTCGGGAGTAAAAATTCTGTATGAAAGCGGCGCAAGGTCAAGCGAAATTACGCCGTCTTGCGAGATTTCCTCTCCGCTTAAAGTGTCTTTTATTTCCGCGCCCAAATCGATGTCGATTCTGCGCCACTTGTCGTGCGAATTTATGATTACGATAACATCTTTTCCGCTGCATTTTTTGCCGAAGCGGTCTTTGCCTCCATCGGCATATCGCATATACGAAATAACGCCGTTTTCAGCGGAAAGAAGCCTGTAAAAACCTGTGCGAAGCGCGGGTGTTTCGCCCCTTAAATTCGCAAAAAGTCGCATTTGGCGGAAAATTTCGCTCTCACCGTGAGAAAAGTCCATACACGCGCGGTTAAAGGGGTCCGCGTAGCCGAACATTTCATTCTCGTCGCCGTAGTAGACGGTCGGCGCACCGGGGAGTGTCATCTGAAGTGCAATCGCAAGCACCATTCGGCGCTTTGCAAGCTCTTTTTTATCATCGGGGATTATATAGTCGTGCTGTGCATTCCTTGTCAGCGTGCGGAAATCGGGCGCGTCCGAAAGGACGGTCAGCGCACGCGGAACATCGTGCGAGGAGATAAGATTCATCGCGCTGTAAAGGGACTCGGCAGGGTAGTTTTCCATCAGCGAATGAAGTCGCATCGAGAAAAGGTGCGCATCGCCAAGCGTGAGGAAATCCAGAACAGCCTCGCGGAAGACATAGTTCATAACGCTGTCAAGCTCGCGCCCCATTAAGAATTCACGCTTTTCGCCGTAGCTTATTTTGTTTGAAGCATCCTCCCACACCTCGCCGACAAGATAGGCGTCGGGATTTTCTTCTTTTATCGCTTCGCGCAGAATTTTTATGAATTCGTCGGGAAGCTCGTCGGCTACATCAAGACGAAGCCCGCTCGCGCCGCGGCGAAGCCATTTTTTTATAACGCTGTCCTTATTTTTTGCGATAAAATCGGTGAAATTATCGTCAAGCTCGCTCACATTGGGGAGCGTGTCAAAACCCCACCACGATTCGTATTTTTCGGGGAATTTTGTGAAATTATACCAGCTGAAATAGGGGGAATCCTTGCTCTCAAAAGCGCCGACGCCCTCGTAATTTCCATACTTGTTGAAATATTTACTGTCGGCTCCCGTATGGCTGAAAACGCCGTCTAATATGATGCGGATGCCGTGCTTTTTTGCCTCTTTTGAAAGCTTTTCGAAATCCTTTACTGTGCCGAGCGTTTCGTCGGGAATTTCATAATCACCCGTGTCGTAGCGATGGTTTGAAAAAGCCTTCCCGATGGGATTTAAGTAAATGGCGGTCACGCCAAGGTTTTTTAAATATGGGAGCTTTTCGCGGATTCCTTCAAAGTTTCCGCCGAAAAAGTCGTTCGACAAATATTCTCCGCCGAACTGGTCGGGGCGGTAGAAGGGCTCCTCGCCCCATTTGCGCTCAATCCCGTGGAAGGGAGTATCTCCCGCGCGGTTAAATCGGTCGGGAAAAATTTGATATATAACTGCATTTTTTACCCAGTCGGGCGTTTTGTAATTTTTATCAAAAACGGTTATCTGATACCTGCTTTCGGGGATGGAGTCATACGCCTTGCCAAGCCCTCCGAGATGCTCGGGATTATTGCCGTAATAAATAGTCTCAAAAGGCGATACAATGCGGAAATAATAGAACAATAACTGCGGCTTTTCGGGGGCATTGAAGGTGCACTCGAACATACATCCATTATCCTTTTCGTATGCGAAATTCATTAGTATTTCGCCATCCTCAAAAACGCAGAAAACATCCTTATAGCAGGGCGTGTTTTCCGCAAAAAGACGGAGCGTTATTTTCGTATTTACACTACACGCACCAAACGGGGTGCGATAGAGAGAATTTCCCGAATTATGCTCGATATACAAGATATACCACCTCAACATATACTATATACTAAATTACTTTAAAAAACAATAAATTTCTTGTAAAAAATATATATTTATTATATAATATAGGGGATTAAAAATTTTTGGAGGTTTTTATGGCTTCTCCCAGATTACTCCTTACAATACCGACATTTTTCGGAACTGAAGCAACCCTTGCTCACGAGGTGCGCTCACTCGGTTACGAAACGACCGAGGTTACCGACGGCAAGGTTACCTTTGAGGGCGATTTAGAGGCAATTGCCCTTGCTAATATAAATATCCGTTCAGGTCAGCGCGTGCTTATAAAAATGGCGCAGTTCAAAGCGACTACTTTTGAGGAGCTTTTCGTCGGCGTGAACAAAATCGCGTGGGAAAACTTCATTCAGAAGGATTGTGCATTCCCCGTCAAGGGAAGCAGTCTTAAAAGCCAGCTTTCAAGTGTTCCTGCCTGCACATCAATCGTGAAAAAGGCGATTGTAAAGCGCCTCGCCCATAAGTATGGAATCGAGCAGTTTGAGGAAACGGGACCCATGATGCGCATTCAGTTTACGCTGATGCGTGACGAGGCGACAATATACCTCGACACCACGGGAGATCCGCTTTATAAACGCGGTTACAGGGCGCAGGGTGTACTTGCGCCGATGCGCGAAACACTCGCATTTTCGATGATTGACATAACCCGTTGGCGCGGCGACAGACCGTTTTTAGATCCCTTCTGCGGCA
>JAZRFX010000342.1:0-4254 GCA_045643845.1 Clostridia bacterium
ATTTATCAAACAGTTTAGGGACGGGGCACTTTTTGTTGCATTGATTTACAAATAAAAAGCAGGTGAATTTTTCACCTGCTTTTTTTGTTTGCTTGCGAGGGGGAAGCACTTAATTGTCACTTGACAATGTTACTTATCCAAATTCCTTTTCGTATGAGAACGGTTCCGATTATTGTCTTAATAATATCAAGCGCGCGGACAAGGAAATACAAAAGTCCCACATTCATATCGGTATAATTTGCAAGGATAAATGCTACGGGTACACCTATAACCCACATAAAACCGCTGTCAAACCAGAATGTGACCATGGTTTTGCCACCACTACGGAGTGTGAAATAGCTACCGTGTGCAAACGCGTCGAAGGGGAGCATCAGTGCAAGTGCCACAAGGAATGACGATGCCATTTCCTTTACCTCGGCTTCCGTTTTATATATTTCTGGAATAACGCCTGAAAGAAGCATAAGAATTGCTCCTATGATTATGCACAAAGCGACAGAAAGAGTGATAAGGCGCCAAACCGTTTTTTTAGCTCTTTCAATTTCGTTTGCTCCGAGGTACTGCCCAACCATAATGGAAATAGCGCTTCCTAATGAAATCAGCACCACATTAAATATGTTGTTTACCGTTGATGCAATATTAGCAGCCGCAACAACCTGCAATCCTCTTGCGGAATAACACTGAAGGTATGATGCTATTCCCATAGACCATAAAAGCTCGTTGAAAAGAAGTGGTGTACCTTTTTTAAGAACTTTTCTTAAAAGGTCACGCGGGATATAAAAACTTCTGTAAACGCTCTTTATGAAACGAAATTCGCCTGACCTTTTGTGCGTGCAGATCATAAGTATCGCCATTTCGACAAAACGGGAAAGAACTGTTGCTATAGCCGCGCCGGCAACTCCAAGACGGGGGAATCCGAATTTACCAAAAATGAGAAAGTAGTTAAAAACAAGGTTTATAAGTATAGCCGAGATGCTTGCAATCATAGGAAGCCTTGTTTCTCCCGTTTCCCTCAGCGTGCCCGAATAAATCTGCGAAATGGAGAATGGAATAAGTCCTATGAGCATTATCTTTGTGTACTGAAGCCCGTACAGATAGGTGTTTGCAGCATCAGTGGGGCTCGTGTCTTTCGCCAAGTAGAGTCCTATGAGCTGTTTCGGGAAAATCCCGAAAATAAGACCTGCAACCAGCAAGATTGCAGCGGCAGTAAAAATCTTTATGCGGAAACAGTGACGAAGTCCGTCGTCATCCTTTGCGCCTGCATACTGCGTGGAAAAAATGCCCGAGCCTGCGAGTCCTCCGAATATACAAAGGTTAAATATGAATATAAGCTGATTGACGATTGCAACAGCCGACATTTCAATCGTGCCTATTCTTCCGACCATCACATTGTCAAGAAGGTTTACTACATTTGTAATTGTGTTCTGAATAACAATCGGCATAGCAACCCACAAAACGCGTCTGTAAAAGTTTGCACTGCCGATAAAATAATCTTTTTTAATAACCATTTTTCTGCCTCATTTATGGTAGGTTTCGTTGGCGTTGATTTTAAATGCACGATATATCTGTTCTTCAAGCATCAGCCTTGCGATGCGGTGGGGGAATGTCATCTTACTCATAGAAAGCTTAAGGTCGGCTCTTTTCTTGACCTCATCGGAAAGACCGAGCGAGCCACCGATAACAAAATCAATCGTACTGCTTCGCATCTGAAAATCGGCGATTTTTTCGGCGAGCTCCTCGCTTGAAAGCTGCTTACCTTCGATACACATCGCAACGACAATATCACTATTACCGATTTTCTTTAATATCTCCGCGCCCTCCTTCTGAAGCACAGCGTTACATTCCGCGGGAGAAGGGTTGTCGGGGATACTTTTGTCGTCAAGACATATCACATTGAAATTGCAAAAACGGCTGAGTCGTTTTTCGAATTCAGCCGTTGCTTTTACAAAGAAATCTTCTTTAATTTTTCCTACGCAAATAATATTAACTTTCATCAGTCTATAAGCTCCTCACTTACAGAGTATCTTTCGGCAACGAAAAGCGAAACCTCGTCGCCTATCTTAAAGCCTGCCGATTCAATGCTGCCTGCTACCGATTCATATGCCTTGCGCGGAGTATTGTTGTCGGTGCTTAAATGCCCGAGCATAATCTGACGAAGCTTTCCTTCGCGCACAAGCTTGGCACAAAGCGCGCCGCACATCCTGTTGGAAAGATGCCCGTGGTCGGACAAAATTCTATCCTTCAGATGCTGCGGATACGGGCCACACATAAGCATTTTTTCGTCGTGATTAGCCTCCAGCATTGCAATTGAGCAGGGGAGTAGCAAATCAAATATATGGCGCGAAACTGTACCGAGGTCAGTTGCGAGCGCGCCCGATTTATCGCCACTTGAAAAAACAAGACCGATACTTTCCGCCGCGTCGTGCGAGGTTGCAAAGGGGTAAAAACGCATCCCTTTTATCTCAAAGGGAACCTCCGCCGCAATATAGCGGATAAGGTCGGGATCAATCTTGCCAAGCGAATTTATCATCGCTTTCCAGGTGCCGAGCGTCGCATAAACGGGGATTTTATACCGCCTGCACATAACTCCAACACCGCTGATATGGTCGATATGCTCGTGAGTTACAATAATTGCATCAATATTTTCGGGTGAAATTCCTGCGTTTGCAAGCTCATTTTCAGCCGCCTTGCCCGTGATTCCGCAATCGACAAGCACCGCGCAGTTTTCACTTCGTATAAGGACAGCGTTACCACTACTGCCCGAAGAAAGAGGACAAATGGAAATATTCATATTTTAGTCCGCCTCAAAAATACGCTCTATTTTAACCCCGATTGAGCGGAGCCTTCTTTCAATATCCGAATAACCGCGGTCGATATAGTGGGGAGAAGCAATCTCCGTCACGCCATCTGTCGCCGCGCCTGCGATGATAAGTGCCGCACCTGCACGAAGGTCTGTCGCACAAACTTCCGCGCCGTGAAGCGTAGCTCCCTTAATCTTGGCGCGTCTTCCTTCGATTTTTATATCAGCGCCCATAGCGAGAAGCTGGTCAATATACTGGAAGCGGTTGTCCCAAACATTTTCCTGAACGGTGCTGTTGCCACCGACTGTGGAAAGAATCGCAACCATCTGTGGCTGTAAATCCGTCGGAAAACCCGGGTAAGGCATAGTCGTAACCGACACGCCGCGAAGATCACCATCGCGCTCAATTCTTATTGAATCGTCGTACTCGGTAACTGTAACGCCCATTTCTTCAAGTTTGGTGGTAAGACAGTTCATATGTATCGGGATAATATTTCTTACAAGACCATTACCGCCCGTCGCCGCCGCGAGAAGCATAAATGTACCCGCCTCAATCTGGTCGGGAATGATGCTGTAGCTTCCGCCACGCATCTTGTCAACGCCTGTTATACGGATAACATCGGTACCTGCACCGCGGACATTGGCACCCATAGCGTTGAGGAAGTTCGCAACATCAACGATGTGCGGTTCCTTCGCCGCGTTTTCAATGACCGTTCTACCCTTGGCAAGAACTGCCGCAAGCATAATATTTATAGTCGCACCAACGCTGACTGTGTCAAGGTAGATAGTGCTTCCCGTAAGCTTTTGCGCCTCGGCAAAAACGATGCCGTCTTCAATCTTCACATCAGCACCAAGTGCGCGGAAGCCTTTTTCGTGCAAATCGATCGGACGAGTGCCGAAATTACAACCGCCCGGGAGAGAATCCTCCGCCTTATTTATTCGACCGATGAGAGCGCCTAAAAGGTAGTAGCTCGCACGCATACGGCTTGCAAGGTCGCGTGGCGCAATATGAGTCTTGAGATTGGACGAGTTAACCTCAATCGTTGTATCGTTAACATATGTAACACTTGCACCGAGCTGTACAAGCATATCTATAATAAGTCTTACATCTTTTATATCAGGAATATTTTCAATTCGGCACACACCGTCAACGAGGAGTGCCGCGGGGATAATTGCAACTGCCGCATTCTTCGCGCCGCAAACTGCAATCTCGCCGAAAAGCTGTTTTCCGCCTGTTATTTTCAGTTTTTCCAAAAATCACACCTCTTTTGCGAAAATCTGTAAAAGACCACATTAAATTATACACTATATATGAACTAAAATCAATGATTTTCTGAAAAATAGCAGCATATTTTGTGAAAAAGAGAGCACCGATATCGGTGCTCTCTTTTTCACTTGGAATTAAGTTTTCGATATTTAAGCGGGGACATTCCCTTAAGTCTTTTGAAAATTTTGCT
>JAZRFX010000343.1:0-10475 GCA_045643845.1 Clostridia bacterium
CATCTGGTTGAAGAAAGTAAGGAAAATCCTGCGGCACCTCCTATGTTTTGTATGCTTCTTCGAAAGCATCTCACGGGCGGAAGGATTGAAAGCATAAAAAGACTTGGCTTTGAGCGCGTGGCGGATATTGAAATATCTTCCCGAAACGAGCTTGGCGATATTATTTCAAGGCATCTCATATGTGAAGTAATGGGAAGAAACAGTAATATTATTTTCCTTGACGAAAACAGGAAGATAATAGATTCTGTAAAGCATATTGACTTGACAGTTAGTACGGTCCGCAATATTTTGCCCGGGCTTTTATATATGATGCCTCCCGATGCAGACAGGCTGAATCCCGAAGCGGCAACATTGGAAGACTATTTAAAAATCCTTCAGAATGCCCCCGAGGGGCGTGAAATTGACCGAGCTATAACGGATAGCGTTATGGGAATAAGCCCGCTTCTTGCAGGCGAATGCGTCTATCGTGTGTGCGGAGGACGAAACTTCTTTGTAGGCGAAGTTTCCGAGGAGCAAAAGAGCAAAATAGCGGAAGAGCTTTTCAAACTTTTCGAGAAAACAAAAAATCTTGACCTTGATCCGTGTGTAATTTATTCGGCGGGCGAAAACAAGGCGAAGGATTTTTCGCCTTTTGAAATAAAGCAGTATGAAACCTCGATGAATATTGTAAAAAAAGACACCGTGAACGAGGCGGCTTGTGAGTTTTATTTTATCCGCGATATGCAAACGAGAATGAGCGACAGAAGCGCGGCTATCACAAAAGTTATCACTAACAACATTCGTCGAGCGCAAAAAAAACTCGATATACTTCAGGGCGAGCTTAAAGAGGCGGAAAATCGAGAAAAGCTTAAAATTGCGGGAGATCTTATTACCGCGAATCTCTATAAAATAGAAAAAGGCGACGACAAGCTTGTCACGCAAAATTTCTATGACGAAAATTTCGGAGAGATAACAATAAATCTCGACAGCAAGCTTACCCCGTCGCAAAATGCTTCCCGTTATTATACCAAGTATAAAAAGGCAAAGACAACTGAAATCTATGCAAAACAGCAAATTGAACTTACACTTAAAGAATTGCAGTATCTTGAATCCGTTCTTTACAGCGTTTCAAACGCCCAGACTCCTTCGCATCTTGGAGAAATAAGGGCGGAACTTGCTTTAAATGGATATCTGAAAACCGAAACGGGAAAAAAGAAAAAAGAAAAAATCGAAACTTCAAAGCCGTATGAATTTACTTACAATGGCTATACGATTTTTGTTGGAAGAAACAATGTTCAAAACGATATGCTCACTCTTAAAATGAGCAGGAGCCGTGATTTGTGGCTTCACGCCAAAAATATCCCCGGCTCGCATACGCTTGTAAAATATATCGGCGAAGAATTCCCGAATGATGTCATTGAAGTCGCGGCATCGCTTGCGGCTTACTTCTCAAAAGGGAAAAATGCGCCTTATTTAGAAGTTGACTATTGTCCCGTAAGCCATGTAAGAAAGCCAAATGGTGCAAAACCGGGTATGGTTATTTATGAAGAATATTCAACTGCTTATGTTGAACCTAAACTTATTTGAATTGTTAAGTAGCAGAATGGAGAAAAATTATGTACAAGCATCTTGACAAAATTAAATATCCGTCTGATTTGAAAAATCTTAATTCAGCCGAACTCGATGAGCTTTGCGCTGAAATACGAGAATTGCTTGTAGACAGCGTCGCAAAAAGTGGCGGGCATCTTGCAAGTAATCTCGGCGTCGTAGAGCTTACGGTTGCGCTTCATCGCGCCCTTAATGCGCCTGAAGACAAGATTGTATGGGATGTAGGTCATCAGTCCTATGTTCATAAGATTTTGACGGGAAGAGCAGATAAGCTTTCCACAATAAGACAGCTCGGTGGCTTGTGCGGATTTTGCAGCCCGAAGGAAAGTGAATTTGATCCTACCTACAGCGGACATGCTTCCACATCTTTGGGAGCTGCAGCAGGTCTTGCGGAAGCTCGTCAGATCAAGGGAGAGGACTATAATATCGCGGCAGTTATCGGCGATGGAGCGTTTACGGGCGGACTTGCCTTTGAAGCGCTCAATAACATCGGCAATACAAATACTAAAATGCTTATTGTGCTGAATGATAATGAAATGTCAATATCAAAAAATGTAGGGGCATTCTCTACCTTTTTTGCAAAAGCGCGTACAAACAAAGCTTATACTGCGTCAAAAAGAAAAGTTGTTAAAACCATTCAGAAAATGCCTGGTGGAGGAGAGAAATTCATAAACTTTCTTCGCCGTATAAAAAGATTTATTAAAAGTGCGGTAACACCCAATCAGTTTTTTGAACAACTTGGAATTACATATCTTGGTCCCGTTGACGGACACGATATTTCAGAAATGGAAAAGATGTTTTCTCGCGCACTTTTACTCGACGAACCTGTTCTGGTGCATGTGATTACAAAAAAGGGTAAAGGGTACAAACACGCGGAAAAGAGTCCGCATATTTTTCATGGTATCGGACCGTTTGAAAAAGAAACGGGCACAACATTAAAAGAAAGCTACACTTATTCAAAGGTTTTCGGAGAGAAGCTTTGCGAAATAGTAGAGGGAAATAAATCCGTAACCGTTATAACACCTGCGATGATTACAGGTAGCGGTCTTTCTGAATTTGCAAGAAAATATCCCGAAAAGTTACACGATGTAGGAATTGCTGAAGGCTATGCAGTAACCTTTGCAGGAGGTATCGCAGCGGGCGGAGCTCTTCCCGTTGTTGCAATATACTCCTCATTCCTTCAGCGTGCGTATGACAATATTATTCACGATGTTGCTATAGGAAATCATCATGTCGTGTTTGCAGTTGACCGTGCAGGCCTTGTGGCAGGCGATGGTGCAACACATCAGGGTATATTTGATATTTCATATCTTACAACAATTCCTAACATGACGCTTCTTTCGCCATCATCATTCAGCGAACTTCGCAAAATGCTTGATTATGCGATAAATGAGCACCGCGGTCCGATAGCAATAAGATATCCGCGCGGAACGGATGTTAAAAACATTGATAACGGCGAATTTGTTCTTTCAAAAGCGAATGTCCTGAAAGAAGGAAACGATGTTACTTTAGTATGCGAAGGGCAGAGTGTAACAATCGGTCTTGAGGTCTGTGATAAGCTCGCTGAAAAAGGAATTAAAGCTGAACTTATCGATGTAAGAACTATTAAACCACTTGATTTTGAAACTATTTTCAAAAGCGCCGAAAAGACAGGATTCATATTCAGTATAGAGGAAAATCTGAAGCGCGGTGGTATGGGCGAAATGATTGCAGGAGAAATCGCTCTCCGCAATATGAATGCTAAAATTCATATCAGGGCGATTGATGATGAATTTATAGAACACGGAAGCATAAAAGCTCTTAATGATATTTATGGTTTTTCTTCGGATAAAATATCAGAAGATATAGAAAGGATGCTTAAATCTTGAAACAGCGACTTGACATATATTTAGTTGAAAACGGACTCGTTTCGGGCAGGGATCTTGCCAAAAGTCTGATTATGGCAGGGAAAGTTTATGTCAATAATCAAAAAGCCGATAAGGCTGGCGAGCAGGTAAGTGAAAAAGATAAGGTTGAACTGCGCGGAGAAACCTTGAAATATGTAAGTAGAGGCGGATTAAAACTTGAAAAAGCGATGAACAGCTTCCCCATAAAGCTTGAAGGCCTTGTTTCAATGGATATCGGCGCGTCAACAGGTGGCTTTACCGACTGTATGCTCCAGAACGGTGCTGCTAAAGTTTTTGCAGTTGATGTTGGTTATGGTCAGCTTGCCTGGAAACTTCGTACGGACGAACGCGTTGTCAATATGGAGCGCACCAACATCCGTTATGTAACGCTTGATGATATCGGGCAGGAACTTGATTTTGCTTCTGTCGATGTTGCTTTTATATCTCTCAAGCTCGTGCTTCCTGTCGCTAAAGAACTTCTTCGTGAAGAAGGGGAGATAGTTGCCCTTATTAAACCTCAGTTTGAGGCAGGCCGCGAGAAAGTAGGGAAGAAAGGCGTTGTAAGAGATCCCGAGGTTCATAAGGAGGTTATCACGGAAGTCGTATCCTTTGCCCAAAATACGGGATTTGAAATTTTAGGGTTGGACTTTTCTCCTATTCGCGGACCTGAAGGCAATATCGAATACCTTATGTATGCAAGGAAGAAAACTGCGTTTGAGTTAAAAGACTTCACAGAAGAAATTGCCGCTCTCGTAGAAAAAAGCCATGAGGAAGCAAAATAAAAGTGTGGTGAAAATATGTTTTTCAATATAACTAAACAGAAAAGCCGCGGGGTATTGCAGGTAATAGCGGCGATATTTCTTTTGATAGCCCCTTCTACCATAGGTGAAATGCCAAAAGAAACGGGAGTTTATCTTTCGGCAACAGTATTTTCGCTGGCGTTGCTGTTAAGAGTCAACGGCACTCAAAAATCAGAATTGTCTATTAGTCACTTTACATATTTTGTGCTTGGAATATATGCGGTTTTAACCTCTTTTTGGGCGAATAATAGAGAGGGGAATCTCATATTTATTTTCGCTGTTTTTGCTTTAATAGTTTTTCATTCTTTGGCGCGCGACTATTTTGCGGAAAATACGGGAGAAAACATTAAACGCAGAACCTTATACTTTCTTTCTGTTTCGGGGGTGCTTTGTTCAGTAGTTAATTTTTGCTATTGGATAAGCAAAGTTGTTCCCGTGGCAGGAAGCACCCCGCTTTATAAGGGTATTGGCACAAATGATTTTTTAGCGATTTTTCTTTATTTTTGTATATTGGCATCATTTTTACTTCTTAAAGGGAATTCGAAAAAACGAAAAATTTGGCTTTTTCTTTCAGCCGTTGGAATGATTTTTGTTTTTGTAATGGCAAAAAGTCCTGTTGCGTGGATTTTTGCAACAATATTTTCTGCAATATTTATTATTAAAAAATTCGGAAATAAGTGGTTTGTTACTGCGAGTGTTCTGGGAACAATATTATTTGCAGTTTTGTCAATTGCCTGTATATCAAAATCGGAGTTTGCAGGGGCTTTTCCTGAACTTTTTGCTCATTGCAAGAAACACATTTTCGGACTTGGCGGAGGATTCTGGAACGCGAGGGAAACCTATATGTCGTTTGAGTATGGTAAAATGCCTCCTGTTGGATTATACCACTATCTCTTTGCCACAAGTGGCGTTTTAGGAGTATTTCTTTGTGCGTTTCTCTTGGTGAAGAGTGCAATTCTTTTTGCAAGGCTTAAAAACATAACATCGGTTGCGGGACTTTTGCTTTGCATCTCACTTCTTATTTTGCCTTTTGGCGAGAATATAGCAGTAATAATGCTTGTAATCGGACTTGTTTCTTATAATGAGCAATTAGCTGCGATGGAGATTAAAATAAATTTCAAGGATGAGAAAATACGAAAAGTTTCTTATGTAATGCTTGCAGTAGCCGCTGCGTCATTACTGCTTTTCTTGCACAGCATTATCAGAGTGAGCGCCGATAATGCCTATTCTAAAAAGGACTACACCTCGGCGTATTCTTTGTATAAAATTGCAGGAACGCTGAATATTACAGATAGCGAAAGCTTGAGAATGTCTACGGTTTGCCTCCGAAATACAGGCGAGATAACCCCGCTTCGTGATGAGGCTGTAATGCTTATAGATAAAGCAACTGCGCGTGATAAAGATAATCTTCAGAATTTGCACGAAAAAGCGCTTATCTATGACGCCTGCGGAGAGTTTGAACTCAGCGCGCAACAGTATCGCAGCGCGGCGCAAAAAGCCTTTAATAGCGACAAATACAATTTGTTGCTATCCAAGGAACTTTTTAAGATAGTGAAAAAATATCCCAAGGGAAGCGCCGAAACTAAACGAGCTTACGAGGAATTGATTGGGATAGCACAAAAAACGAATAATCTTGACTGCAAAAAGGAAATCAATGATATTGCAGATGAGGCATTCAAATACACAAAAGGAGAAATTGTCGGTGAAGGATAAAACACTGCTTAGAGAAATTTTGTTTTACATTTTCGCTCTTATTACTTTGGCAATCCTGGTTTTCCCTGAATACCCTTTTAAGGTTGACGACAATCAAATCGTAGGAATAAATATAAAGGGAGAGGTAAACGCCCCGGGGTATTACGAGCTTGAATACGGAAGCCGTGTCAAAGATGCAATTCTTGCGGCAGGCGGCGAAAAGAATAGTGCAGATCTTACAATGATCAATCTTGCTATGCAGCTTATAGATGGCGAAGAAATCGAAATTCCAAGCAAACTGCAAACTGAAGAGAAAGTCACAGTAGTTGTTAACATAAACACCGCCGATATGTATAAATTGTGCAAGCTTGATGGCATCGGGGAATCAATAGCGTACGATATAGTTCAGTACCGTGCGGAAAACGGTCCCTTCAAAACTATAGATGATTTAAAAAATGTCAAAGGCATAGGAAAACAAAAATTCGATAAAATTAAAAATCAAATAACGGTAGGATGAATTAACCACCTCTCTGGCGTAATATAGTTAAGTATAACTATTTGTCAGGAGGTGGTTTTTTGAATAAAATATCAGTGCTTGCTATTACCGATAAGAAAAAGCGAGATATAAAAGAATATGAAGATTTTGGAATATATTCACGGATAATAGTGAAAAATACAAAGCGTTCATTAAATAAAGCCTTGAAAAAATATAAATCGGAAACTGTAATAATTTCAAACGATTCGTTAAACAAACCCATTTTATGTGAAAAATATAAACCATACAAAAGCTTTTCCGAAGAAAAAGCTCTTGAAATCATCGAAAAAGTATGCCGTGAAGTTGCGTTACAACACTCGCTGGAAATTCCGCTTGAAGACATCTATATCTATGCTCGTCCTGAAACTGCCTGCAAATATATAAAACGACTCTCTGGCTTAGGTCGCGTCTATACAATAGTAACAGATATGGAAGACGGAAGCGTTGTAGATGAACTTTATTTTGAATATGGTTGCATAACAAGAACCGTCCGTAAACCAAATTTACAAAACACTAATGATTCGATAGCCTTATTCGTCGAAACGCGTGGAGCCTTAACTATACCTATAATAAATATCAAAAACGAAGAAATAATTGGCGAAAATGTAACTGACATTTGGAATATATCTGTTTTTGACGATTCTATAACGGATTTGTCAAAGGTTATATCAGCGAAAAGCGGGCTGTCGCTATACACGCTGCTGGGCAAAAGCATTCCAAGCAATGCTGCTATAAATATAAACAAAAAATCCGACACAATTTTTTTGCTTGACACAAATGCATTTTGATATTATAATATTGGAAGTGTGTCATTAAAGGATTAAATGAAAAGAGGTAGTGCTGTAATGGCAAAGAAAGTATTACTCACAAGCGAAGGCTTGAAAAAACTTCAGGACGAACTTGAAAATCTCAAGACCGTCAGAAGAAAGGAAAACACCGCAGCCCTTAAAATGGCAAAGTCTTTCGGCGATTTATCTGAAAACAGCGAATACGATGAAGCTAAAAACGAACAGGCTGAAATCGAAGCAAGAATCGTTGAAATCGAAAATATGCTCAAAAACGCCGAAGTTATTGACGAAACAGAGGTTGCAACTGATGTTGTTTCAATAGGTTCCAAAGTTACTGTAAAGGATATGGAAGACGGCGAAACTTCCGAATATCTTATCGTAGGTTCTACAGAAGCAGATCCTCTCAAGGGAAAGATTTCAGACGAATCTCCCGTAGGTAGTGCTCTTCTCGGACACAAAAAGGGCGCAAAAGTTTTAGTAGAAGCTCCCATGGGAACAATCGAATACAAAATCGTAAAAATTTCAAAGTAATAAAAAATAGTCCCGGTATTTTTACCGGGACTATTTTTTTATCTAAAAGTTATAAAGTTGTAACTTGCAAGTATCTGGAAAAATTTCGCCAGTCGCTCGTACAACGGCTCGCATTCGTCGCCGAACTTTTCTTTAACCGATTCTCCTATTGCGAGAATATCTTTTTCTCCGTCAATAATCGGCCACACAAAACTTCCCATGCTATCAAGATGAACATAAGAGGTTTTCGGCTTGTTAAAAAGCTTTTGAGCCAAGCGATTGAAAAAGCCCGTATTCTCGATTTCGAGCGTTACTTTTCCATCTTCCGACTGCGACCATTTGAGATATTCGCTTTTGTACGGAATTTTTTCAAGATAGTTTTCTGAAATTATTTCTTTTTTCTTCATAATTACTTACTGCGCTTCTTGAAAACGGAGAACATAAGGACTGAAAGAATAACAAGGCCAAACACCACAAGGCTTGCGATATTTGAAACCGCTGTTGAAAGACCAAGCTTTCCTGAAATATCAATAGCCTTATCAATTTTAAATACGGCGAGGAGTGCAAGAACAATACCTACAAGACCTTCGCCTGCAATCATACCGCTACAGAAAAGAATGCCGTCGTTTGTGATAGCTGTTTTTTCCGCTTCAGGCTTCTTCATTTTGTCAACAAAGAGTCTGATAAGACCGCCGACCATGATACAAGCATTAAGATGAACGGGAAGGTATACACCAATAGCAAAAGGAAGAACGGGAATACCAAGAACTTCAACTACTAATGCGATACACACACCGATTGCAACAAGATTCCAGGGAAGATTTGCATCCATAACGCCTTCAACAATCATTTTCATAAGTGTTGCCTGAGGAGCACCGATTTCCTCTGAACCAAATCCCCAAGCGGTGTCAAGAAGATAAAGTGTAGCACCAATTGCAAAGGAAGATGCTACAACGCCAAGAATTTCAGCAAACTGCTGCTTCTTTGGAGTTGCACCAAGGAGATAGCCAGTCTTAAGGTCCTGCGAAGTGTCGCCTGAAATTGCTGCGATAATACAAATAATAGAACCGATTGCAATTGCGGCTTCCATTCCTTCAGCACCTACGCTGCCTGTTGTCTTAAGAATAAGAGTTGCGAAAAGAAGTGTTGCGATAGCCATACCTGAAACGGGGTTGTTACTGCTTCCTACAAGACCAACCATACGCGATGAAACTGTAGCGAAGAAGAAACCGAACACAACCACGATAACAGCGCCGAGAGGCGATACAGGCACCTGAGGTACGAGCCATACAAGGAGTGTAAGCACAAGGATAGCAAGAAGTACAATCTTCATACTGATATCCTGCGAAGTACGGTCAATCTTGATATCGGAGCTTCCCTTCATGCTCTTAACTGCATCTCCGAAGGTGCGGATAATAAGAGGAAGAGATTTTATAAGACTGATAATACCACCTGCGGCAAGTGCGCCTGCACCAATGTATTTGATGTAAGAACCCCAGATTGCGGAGCCACCACCATTTGCAAACATCTCGCCGATAGCCTGAGTTCCCGGAGCAAGAATAAGATCCTTGCCGAAAAGAACCATCATAGGAATAAGCACCAACCAGCTGAGAACACCACCTGCAAACATATAGGAAGAAATTCTCGGTCCGCAAATATAACCAACGCTCATAACAGCGGGGTAAATCTGTGTGCCGATTTCTCCTGCAAGAAACTTGATACGGAAAGAAATTTCTCCTGGAACAGCCTTAAGACCATCAATTATAAATTTGAAGAATGCCGCAAAACCCATACCAGCAAAAACTGTGGATGCGTTTGCGCCGCCCTCTTCGCCTGCAAGAAGAACTTCTGCACAAGCAGTTCCTTCGGGATAGGGGAGAACGCCATGTTCTTTTACAATAAGAGCGTTGCGAAGGGGTACCATAAAGAATACGCCCAGAAGTCCGCCCAAAAGTGCAATGATTGTAATTTCAGGAATACCTGGCTTGTCCATTTTTCCTTCAGCCGCCCAAAGGAAGAGCGCGGGAAGTGTGAAAATAGCACCTGCGGCAACTGATTCGCCTGCAGAACCTATTGTCTGTACAACATTACTTTCAAGGATGGAATTCTTCTTCATTATAACGCGAATAACACCCATTGATATAACTGCGGCAGGGATAGACGCAGAAACGGTCATTCCGACTCTGAGTCCGAGGTATGCGTTTGCCGCACCGAATACAACTGCGAGAATAATACCCATAATAATAGATGTAATTGTAAGCTCGGGTGTTACTCTTTCCGCAGGAATATACGGCTTGAATTCTTTTTGATTATTCATTTTTTCCTCCGTTCTGTCGCCATTGCGACACAATGTCGCCCCATTATAACATTTTATTTGTGTTTTTTCAAGAATTATTTGTTTCTTCCTTATATATTATTGCCTTCTTGCTTTCCAAATAATAAAAATTATTGCCGCAAATGGCTTTGTTAAGGCGTTTTGAAACACTTTGTCAAAAAAACTAAAAAAACTTTGAAAAAAGTGTTGACAAATGAATTTAGCCGAGGTATAATAAACAAGCTCGCTCGAAAAAGCGTAGCGATTGAACCTTGAAAATTAAATAGCGTAAGGGCTCAAAAGAATTTTTTCATTTGAGATTAACTTTAGGCGAAAATACAAGCCAGACAGTACAGTAAACAA
>JAZRFX010000344.1:0-4238 GCA_045643845.1 Clostridia bacterium
TAATATTGCCCAATAACAAAACAGGAGTGGAAAAATCCACTCCTGTTTAATACTATATAATCCGTTAAAATCGGGGGCGTGTACCTCGATTTTAACACCTTGCAAGGGCTGGCACGGTGAGTGCCGCGCGAGCGAAAGCCCTTTACTCGAAGCAAATGCTTTTACAAAGTAAAACTTTTGCTTCGAAAGGATGGCGTTGCCATCCGCATTACGCTCTGCCGAGGTATTCGCCTGTACGAGTGTCAACCTTGATAACTTCGCCGTTATCAATGAAGAGGGGAACCTGAACCTGAGCACCTGTTTCAAGAGTTGCGGGCTTTGTAGCACCTGTAGCTGTGTTACCAGCAAAACCGGGTTCAGTTTCTGTGATAGCGAGTTCTACAATGTTCGGAGGTTCAATAGCGAAGATGTTTCCCTTGTAAGAGAGAATCTTAACCTGCATATTTTCCTTAACGAACTTAAGAGCATCGCCGAGCTGATCCGCACTTACGGGAATCTGCTCGTAGCTTTCGGGATCCATAAAGTAGAAGAGATCGCCGTCGTTGTAAAGATATTCCATATCCTTACGGTCGATGTGTGCCTTGGGCATCTTATCTGTGGGGTTGAAAGTCTTTTCAACAACACCGCCAGAGATTACATTCTTAATCTTTGTTCTTACGAACGCTGCACCCTTACCGGGTTTTACATGCTGGAATTCGATTATCTGATAAACGCTTCCATCATATTCAAATGTTACACCATTTCTAAAATCGCCTGCTGAGATCATTTTTATACTTTCCTTTCGTAAATAAAATTACCTATGCTATAGTTTACAACATTTTCCTCAAAATATCAAGTCTTTTTTATATTTATTATTTTAATAAATAGCCGCGCGTGAAAACGGGAGGTTTTACTGCTTCTTTTTTGCCCTTGTACATAGCGATTACATCGCGCGTTTCTTCGCCGTTTTCTCGGGTGAACACAAGGCGTATTCCCTCTGCCCCGCTTTTTCTTATGTCCTTTAATTTGTCAGCCGTGAATGTCGGACGGGAGTTATAAACCGTGTTGAGATGGGTTTCTTTATCCCCCGAAATCATAAACTGCGCGCCCGTTTTGTCCTTTATGAAAATCGGCTTTGTGCAGTCACATTTTCCCGTTATTCCGCGGATAAGACACGCACGGCTTGTCATAACTGTCTGATATCCGTGGCAAACAATTTCGCAGGGAGCATCCGTTTTCGATACAATTTCTTTTATATCGGCAAGAGAAAGCTCAACCGATAGAGTAATGCCGTCGCATTCTTTTTCAAAAAAGTTTGCGCTGACGCTGTTATATATATTCATTCCGTAGTCGGCAAAAGCGCGTCTTCCCTGCTTTTTGGCAAGGCGAACCATACCAAGCGTAGATGCGTATACGCCGTATGAAGTGGGAATTTTCGAGAGCTTTTCCTCAACTTTTCTATCATCCGTAACAACCTGCGGAAGAAGGACAAAGCATCTTTCATCGGGTGTAATTTCGTTCCACATTGAGAGCGGAACGAGGATTCTATCGGCATCTTTTGAAGCATCAAACTGCTCTTTTGAAGACACCTGCACGCAAATATAATTTTTCTTTTTCGAGCCTTCCTTAATGGTCGGATACTTAAAAGAATTTGTATTTTTAATTTCTATTTCCGAGCGCTTTTCAAGAAGCTTTTCAGTCGCTTCGCGGCGCATAGAATTAATGACCGATACGGGAAGAGTTATATTTTCGTCAGTGATAAACTCAAAAGAGTTAAGAACAAAGGGAGTTTGTCCCATTTTCCCTATTTGCGCCTCGGCGCGCTCTTTTGAAAGCGCGACATTCTGCGCCGCTTCACCCTCGTCACCGTACGCCGTTACAGTATTTTTTTCGTCCGATATTGTAAGGGATGATTTTTCGCCGTAACGGACGGTAAGCGTCGCAGTAACGGGAGTTTTTTTGTTTTCGAGTCCTTCCCTGAAAGATGCGCGCGCCTCTTTTATGACGCTATCATCCGCGCGGGATGTGATGTTGTCGTTACTTATGGAATAATTCATAATTTCAGGCGTGTTTTTTTCGTCAAAATACGCCTTTGTAAATCCGTCGCCACGAACAAAGATTTTTTCAAGTTTTTCCTCATCAGTTTTTTCAAGAGGAGCGAAACTATCAAGGTATTTGCGATATGTTCCCACAACGGTTGCGACATATTCGGGACTTTTCATTCTTCCCTCGATTTTAAAGCTTGTAACACCTGCATCGTGCATTTTTGAAAGGTCATCGGCAAGACACAAATCGCGCGGACTTAAAAGATATCCTGTTTTTCCGCAGGATGAATATTTTTGTCGGCACGGCTGTGCACACATACCGCGGTTACCGCTTCTTCCACCAATAAAAGAGGACATAAGGCATTTTCCGGAAAAGCTTATACAAAGCGCGCCGTGACAAAATGCTTCAATTTCGGCTGATGTATTTTCGGAAATGTGGCGGATTTCTTCTTCCGAAAGTTCGCGTGATACTACAACACGAGAAAATCCGAATTCTTCAAGCGCTGCTACATCGTATCTATTTGAAGATGTCATCTGCGTACTTGCGTGGATGGGCATATCGGGGCAAACCTTTTTTGCAATTACCGCCGCACCCATATCCTGAATTATAAGGGCATCGACGCCTGATTGCGCCGCATTTATAACTGATTTTTCAAAAAGCGGAAGCTCACTATCCCCTATCAAAGTATTGAGCGCGAGAAAAACGCGCACACCTCTTGCGTGGCAATAGGCGGCCGCCTTCTTTATTCCGTCCCATGTGAAATTTCCCGCGTTTTTTCGCGCGCTGAAGGACTGTTCGCCGAGATAGACAGCATCGGCGCCGTTTTGCACCGCGGCGATGAGTGCCTCCCACTTTCCTGCAGGGGCAAGCAGTTCCGTATAGTTTTTGTTCATAATATTACATCCTAACAGAGCTACCGCAAAGTGCGGTAGCTCCAATTTTATCTTTTGTTAAGTTCAGTTTCGAGTTTTACAACCTGCATTTTAAGTTCCTGATTTTCCGCACGAAGGCGTGAAAGTTCAGCGTTTAACTTATCAAGTGCAAGCTTGCTTCCGCCCGCTTCCTCGGCATATTTCAAAAGCTGTGCACGGAGATTTTCATTATCCTCCTGCGCCTGCATATACTCGTCACAAATGTTGACTGCAGTAAGAACTGCCGCCATAGAAGTAGAAAGACGCTTGTCGCGTTCGATAAGCTCGCGCATATTTTTGTCAACATGGTATGCCACGTGCTGAACATATTCCTCGTCTGCGTTACAAGAAATTCTATACTCCGCACCATTTATTTTAACAACTGTCGTAACTTTGTTTTCTTCCATAGTTAATCTACCTTTCGTCATAGATAATATGATTATATAATATTTTTTTGCAAAATTCAACAGTTTTGATTTTATTTTTTCTATTTAGAATTTATATTCTTGTAAAGGCTTTGTTTTTGTGATAAAATAACTAAAAGCGCTTCGCGCTCCGTACCATAGCATTGCCCATACGAGCACTATTGAATAACTGTTCTCCCAAAAAAGAGCAAGTGCCGAAACGGGGAAAAATATTAAAAGCTTTCCAGGCTTTGCAAATGCAATCGGAATAGAAGCTATGAGCATAAGAATTTGTGTGGCAATTTTTATATCGTCCTTAAAAGCTATCGAAATCACGCTGCAGGAAAGAGTGGCAAGCGGTATCTCCCAAAGGTATGAGTCGTGAAATTTAAAATACGACATCAAAAGAAGCATCGCCGTAAAGGCGAGCCATATATTTCCGAGTCCGAAGATATAGCAAACAGCAAAAGTTGTCACAAAATATAATAATTTTCGCATAATACACCATCCTTGTACGGATATTATTCTATATTGGAGTTTTATATATGCACGAAACTGAAAAAGAAATTGAAAAAGTAATACTGTGCGGTGTTCATACTGGCAGAATCAACACACTTGATGACACTACCGAGGAATCGATGCAGGAGCTTTATGAGCTTGCCCGCACCGCCAACGCGGAGGTTGTCGGGGAGATGATTCAAAACAAGGACCATCCCGAAACATCCACCTACTTTGGCGAAGGTAAGATGGAGGAGCTCCGCAGTGCGGCGGAAACATTGGGTGCAACTCCCCTTATTTTCGACGATGAACTGAGGGGAAGTCAGATAAGAAACATCGAAAATTACACGCACATCCGCACCATTGACCGAAGCACGCTTATTCTCGATATTTTCGCGCA
>JAZRFX010000345.1:0-2639 GCA_045643845.1 Clostridia bacterium
GCATACGCTGTTCTTTCCCTCAAGCATTTCTCTGTATGTATCGTTCCGATATTGGAAAGATGCGTTCTGTTGGTTTCCCGCTGATGTTATGTATTGCTTTTGAAATTGCGGGAAGAACGGGTCTGATTCCCTGTCTACCATTCGTTCAACACGGGCGGTAGGGAGAACTGCGTTTGCAAATCTCTCGAAGTCAAACGCCTTACCCGCTTCTTCCTGTGCAACCTCTTCCGCGCAGATGCTGTTACAGTCGTTACCACGCTCTACGGAGATTGTGATTACTGAACCTTCTTTGGTTCGTATCTCAAATCCCGTCTGCGCCATAGAGATTACTTCCCAATAATCGGTTAGTCCTCTCCATTGTTGCTTAATCGCTTCCCATTTTTCGTGCGCAATGTCTGCCATCTGCTCTTGCGTTGGCGCGGCATAACGCATGATTGTTTTCGGATACAAGACCCCAAGAAGCAACTTTGCGACAAGGCAACATACTGACTTCGTGAACCCACGCGAACCCGTGACAAAGGCGTGTTCACATCTGAAGAACACGCGGATTATCATTCTCTGTATGGGTTCTAACGTATATGGCGGGTTATCACTTTCAAGCAAATCAAGCAATCTGTCGGGATACTGTCTCCAGTACGAAATAAGCAGACCCCACGACTCGTCATCGTCGTACAACTCAAGCGCGTCGTAGTCAATCTTCTGCTGTGCTTCGTCTTTTACCCATTGACCAGTTTGCTTGGAGAGCTTATAGTTCTTTTTTGCCATCTGCGCTATCTATCGGAACATCCCTTTTGGGCGGCACGATTCCCGTCTCTGCCATCGCTTTGAGTTCCCTTTCGGTCGGTTTCTTTTGAAGCTCTCCGAAAACATCTTCGACTTGCGCCGACAACGGAAGCGAAGTAATCTCCGTCTCGCCGTTGTTGCGTTTCATTGTGTTGATGATTGCAAAAAGCATTGCGTCAACAACATCCATCGAAGTGTGGTACTGCGGATGGTCTTTCAGCAGTATCTCCGCAAGCTCGTCTCTTCCGACGATTTTCCCATCACGAATTGCGCCTTTGTTTTCAAGGTTGACAATCAGAGAATCAATCCTCGTGGCTTCGAGTTGCTTAACACCACCTGCTTTCATAGCTTCTCTCGACATAACAGAGTTAATCATGTCGGAGTAGCGTTTAGCTCCTGCGGAATCTCCTGCGGCGATACAACGGTACATCTCCAAGCGCAAGGTGCATATCTCTATAACGCCACTCTTTTGTCTTGGAGTCATCGCGGAATACTCTGCGGCTTGGTTTTTGTACAAGCGTTCGAGTTCCAAAAGGTCTTCGTCTGAATATGCAGTACGTTTCCCATCTGCATCCAAACGGCTTCCCCATTTATCCCGCATCTCCGTTCGCCATTCGTTTGTTAGTTCCGAATGTTTATCCTTCGGCGGTCTGCCAACTTTTTTCTTTTCTTTCGGTTTCTCTTCTGTTGGCAGTACAACTTCCGTATCAAATTCAATAGTCATTTATAATCTCCTTTTCTGTGGGTGGTGTGTGCGCCTTGTTATAGAAGGGCATATCATATGGAAGGAAGCAAACAGAAAATGAAATGCAATCGAGTGGAATCATTTCTGTATATACGAGATAGGCGCACACGCCGTTCTTCCCTTATCGCTCGTCAGCGGTGAAAATGAGGAAAAGACCGCGAGAGCAAAGAGATTTTTCATCTCGCAAATATTATATTCCACTCAAATCTTTTTGTGGCAAAGGAAAAGAAGCCCCGCTTACAGGGCTTCCAGTTTATACCATGTCGGGTATAATCTTTTCCTCATTCTCTTGTTTTGTACCCGATGTGGTATAAAATCGTTATTGTTAAACGTCATCTCCGACCCACCAGTTGTACTCGTCGCGTCCGTTTGAAATTATTTTGTAGGATTCTTTTCCTCGCTCGTGTTCGGTCTTGTGACATAAAACCACCACTTCATTATCAGTTGTGCAACGGATTCTTCTCCGTTCTGTCCCTGCGGTGCATCCAAACGAACCATTCGAGGATTCCCCCCCCCCACGGATTTTACACCTTCATGTATATCCACCAACGCATCCATCTCTCCGCGTCCGTTAGGTTCTCTTGACTCCAAGTATCCAGTCCCACCATTTGAGAACTCTGTACTTTGAGTACCCCCCCCAGAAAGATTATCAGCGTTGCTTAAAATCTTTATGGAGTCCTTATGATTAGCAACCATCCTGTCGAACGCTCTGATATATGCGTCCTTGTACTTTGGGTATCTCTCGAAGTCTCGCTTCATTTGTTCAGAACCGCCCATTGGACACCCAATGCAACCCAATCTTCTGTAACCTTGATCGTATAATTCACAATGCGGGACTTTTACAACATTGTTGAGGAAATTCCAAACGTCCTTGTCCGTCCAGTCTACAATCGGGTTGAGCATCGTCTTTTTTGTTCTGTAGCAATGCTCGACAATTCTTCTGTTCTCGTCGTTGTCATCGTTCATAATCAACGATCCACGGTCGTTTAGCTTCGCGGATTCGCTGTTTTCAAGTGCGTCGTTAATAATCTTCTTCGACTTGGTTCTAACGTCCACAACGCCGTGTAGCTTCTTCCTGCGTGGCGATTCAGCCCACCTTACGCCAGTAACA
>JAZRFX010000346.1:0-4069 GCA_045643845.1 Clostridia bacterium
ATACAACTGGTAGAACGCACTTGCCTTGATGCTTACATTCGCGCCAAGTTGCACGGATTTGACCGAATTCTTATATGATGGCGCACCAGTTGCGGACGAGATAATAGTTGTTGCTGTTGATCCGTGGCCGACACCAAGAATCCCGCTCGATACTGTTAACGTAATTACATAATCTCCAACCGTTGCATATGTGTGCGTTGCGTTCTTATTCCCAGTACCAGTTTGGACGGTTGGAGTAGAACCGTCTCCCCAGTCGATGGATACAGAAGATGCAACCGTCTGCGAATAATACAGAGTCGGTGACAGCTTTGCGGAATCAGTAAGCGAGATATAAATCCTCGTTTTTCCGTCCGAAGTATTATAAATCTGACCAATGTCTAAACATTTTGACAAAAGCACTTGTGCCTTTGCGTCCGATAATGTCCAATTCCAACCTTGCGCTGTAAGACCGCTATGGGACGGGTTGCTTGGCAACGCAGACAGATTTGCAAAATCAGAAGCAGAATATGACTCTACAATTGTTCCGTCATAATCTAAAAAGTTGACATCGTTTGGTGCTTTTATAACAGTAACAGAACCAGTATCCCCAAGCTCTATACCGCCGTGTCCGTCTTCTGTTATCGTGCCACCGCTACCGCCGCCAGATACATTTACGCTTGCAGAAGCATACTGCGAAACATCGACAGTTCCATTGCTTGTTATGCTGATAGTTCCAGTAGGAACAATGTACTGGCTCGGTATAGGGTCAACCGTAATAGCACCAGTCGTATATGTTCCAGATGCAACGGCAGTTTGCGATTGCTCCGTAGGCGTAATTGTTGTAGCACCTTGCGTTGTTAACTGGCTTGTATTGCTTCCGCTTACGGATACAGTACCAGATGTTCCACTTGAAACATATCCCGCAGATACGGTTGGCGTAACGCTTTTAGAAGCAGAAACGCTTGCAGTAATCAATCCACTTGCGTTTACAGATATGGAAGGATTTGCCGTAATAGATGTTGCGGGAGTGGTTGCAGAACCAGATGCCACGCTTGCAGAAGCATAGTTCGTAACATCCGTTGTTCCTGCACTTGTAATAGATTTTGTACCGCTAACAAGCTCGCTTGCCGCGACGGTTACAGCAGTACCAGTATGCGTTCCACCGATTATAAACCCGCCGACATTCGTAACAGAAGGTGTAATTGAAATTGAGTTGCTTGAAACAGAACCCTTTGTTGCAACAGGAGTACCCTCTGTTCCACTTGCTACCGACGCGCTTGCGTAGTTTGTTACATCTGTTGTTCCCGCGCTCGTAATAGTCTTTGTTCCGCTTACGAGTTCGGAAGCAGAAACAGTAACAGCAGTACCAGTTATCGTGCCGCCCGTTATATAACCAGTTGTATTCGTAACAGACGGAGTTACAGAGATAGAATTGTTTGATACCGTTCCTTTTGTGGCAACAGGCGTACCCGCAGTACCCGCAGTCTTGTTGTATTCAACTGTTATGTCTCCTTCGCAGTAATTACCCGCAGTATTTATGGTCGCAGTTCCACTTGCGTCCATTGTTGCAACCGTATTACCACCGTACTTGAAGGTTATGTCGCTCATTGTATCGTAATGCTCCCGTTATAAAGCGGCAATGACTGCCATGCATATCCGCTTGATGTTTTTGTTAACACTTGTCCAGTAGAACCGCCAGACGGAACAGCGTTTACAGTCGCTATTTCTGTTTGCACAAAAGCGGTTGTGGCTATCTGCGTCGTGTTTGTCCCAGATGCGGCTGTAGGAGCGGCAGGAGTTCCAGTAAACGTAGGCGAATCCACATCTGCCTTGCTTGTATCCTTCGGGTGAACGTGGTCTCCGCGAGAATAGTTGCTTGAACCACCCGCGCTTCCAACCCCGTCCATCTGCGGAGTGAAATCGTATGGCTGTATATCAGCCCCGCCGCCACCGCTATTGTTAAGAAATCCTCTGATTCCTATGATTTCTATAACCGTCCTCGCTGTTCTTACACCAGCCGATGTTACAGAACGGCAGTAATCCATTGTCAGTTGATTGCCAGAAAGGTTTGCTGAAATATAATAAATAGCTTCCGTTGTTGCGGCAGATGCATAACCGCCAATCCCACGAAAGTATGTAGGAGCGGCAATAAGATTCCCTCGCCCAAGAGTTGCTATAATTGTAGTTCCCTGTCCTTCCATGCGAACCATGAACATCTGGTAGTCCGCAATGTTTTCCACGGTAATTGTTCCGCTTGCCCAAGAACCAGTCCACAGCGTCTTGAAGCTCTCTGGCTGTACAGTACCGCCGTTGTCCATGTCTCCAACCTTGGACTCTGCGTAAAGCGTCTGCATATTGTCGAAGTTCCACTTGCACCAAACTGTATCTCCGACCTCTGCATCTTCGAGTATGGACATATAAGGGATGAATATCTCCGTGTCAGAAAAAGCATCCGTAACGCCAATTACATTATTAGAAGGGGCAGTAGTGACCGTCATCTTCTTGCAACGGATACAGCTTCTGCCCCATTCGTCGAACCACTTTTTCGCAAACGGCTTTATAGCAGTAACAATTTTTACAGCTTCGTTATCGCTTGAGCCGTCTGTTGTTCGATTATACATTGTTATTCCTCGGTAATTTCGATGTATTGAACCTTGTTCTCACGAACATATGCTTCGATGAGAGTGCGAATCCATTCCTCGTAGTCCGCAAATGTTTCTGCAAGAGCGGCAATGGTCTCTTCGTTCAGCATTTCGAGAACCTTTTCTTTGCACATCTCGAACGCCGCTTTCTGTGCTTCCTTGTCGAACAGCCCCTCTTCCTTGAGCGCGTCAACATAGGTCTGGTCAACGAGGATAACTGCCTTGCTTACGATATTCTCTACGCGAGAGAGCAAACGATTGAGTTTTTCGTCCTTAACCTTCTTGCGAATGACTGTAAACAAAAGCGGGATTCCAACAGAAATCACGAGACCGCAAACAGCTTTAATGATGTAAATCAAAAGGTCTTCCCAATTCATTTTTCTTTATCTCCTTGATTTGTTATTCTTCATCAAATGCTTCGTCTGGCAATTCGCCGTCATACGGAGCATTGCGAACCTTTGTTATCTTAATACCCGCAAGAGCCGTAAGCTCTGCGCTCCAAAAGAAAAACCAACTTTGTATGAACGATGTAGGAAATCCTGTGTTGCCGATATAAAGCAAGTAGAACTCCGATATCCAGAAAAGTACAATGGCTGTAATAGCCGCTATTACAACCTTTGTACTTGTACGAACCTTTTTTCTTTTATTCTTCTTGCACACTTACTTGCACACTTTCTTATGCTTTCTTGAATACCCCGCCAAGAGATGTTATTGTTTCCTCTCCTGCTATTCCATCGACCTTCAGACCGTGGTCTTTCTGGTATGCTTTAACAAGTTTCTTCGTTGACGAACCGAAGCGCGGAGAAGATTTTGTATCAGTTGTGATGCCTTTTTTGTATCCTTTAGAGATAAGAAGTTTCTTGAGTTCAACAACGTCTTCCCCGTAGCATCCCTTTTTGAGAATGCGTTTGAATACATATGCTGAAGGGCTTGGCTTCGGCGGTTCTGGCGGTTCGGGTGACGGCTGGTCATCAATCAACATCTTAAACCAGCCGTATTTGTACCAGTAATTCTTTTTGAACTTCTCTTTAACAACTCCGTACTTTCTTCCTTTTGAATGAAACTGATATCCGTTGAAGTAAGCACCAATATGTGTCTCATCGTTCGGGTCTGTAGAATTAACTCGGAACAAGAGCGTACCATTCTTGAGTTCCTTTGTCGGATTACACTTCGCATATAAGCCATCACAGTCTGTACGGCTGTTTAATGCGCCGATTTGTTTAAGACAATACGAGATATATCCAGAGCAGTCAAAACAACGCGCAACATTTTTATACGGGGATTCCATGACAGCCTTCCACGCGGCAACAGCATCGTCTGCGTGTTTGCCGCCATTGTTGCGGGCTTCCTTGCTACGAATCCACTTCTCGTTAACGTCCTTGCACAGTTGTCCGCTCGCTCCCCAAACATAGATTGAGTGGTTAGCAACTTGCTTAATTAACTCTTCA
>JAZRFX010000347.1:0-2589 GCA_045643845.1 Clostridia bacterium
TTTCGAGAGATTTGCGAACGCAGTCTTGCCTACCGCCCGTGTAGAACGAATGGTGAACAGGGAATCAGACCCGTTCTTCCCGCAATTTCAGAAACAGTACATTACATCAGCAGGAAACCAACAGAACGCATCGTTCCAGTATCGCAACGATACATACAGAGAGATGCTTGAGGGAAAGAACAGCGTATGCCTTGATATACCTTGGGTAGTTCCCGTTCTGTCTGGAATCCGCAGAGCAGAATATTATTCCGATTTACGCTCTAAACAAACGCCAGAAGCCCAGTTAAGAGAGCTTGAAAGCATTTGGACAGGCACAAGCGAAAATCCCGTTATACGCGATTCTACGCTGACAGAATCAAAGCTGTTGCCGATTATGGAAGCGAGACATTGCGGAGACCCAAGCGTTAGATATGTTGTCGGATACGACGTATCGTATGCTGACGGTGTTAATAACGCGAAGTGCGCAACGGCTGTTGTCAAATTGGAGCGTCAAAGCGGCGAGTTCAAACAAGACAGATTTTTGAAATCGCTTGTCTATGTTAAAGACGAACCGCCCAAAGACCATATCCAACAAGCCAAGAACTTGAAGAGCGTATGGTATCGCTTCTGCCTTGAAGGTGGAGCGGGTACATTTATTGCAATTGACTCTTGGCAGTACGGAACGGCTGTGGTACAGGCGTTGCATTCAGACTTGGGAGACGGGTTGCCGCCGCTTTGCTGTGTAAACCACGACTTCCCAGAGCTTGAACAGAAAGGCGCGTTACCAGTTATCTACCCGATTAAAGCTGTCGGCGGCGTTGGCAACACAATCCACGATAACGACGGCGAAATGATACGGTATGCAGAACTTGAGTTCGAGCATCGGAACGTACAGTTGCTTGTAGCAAACCTTTACGAAGGTATTAGAGCGTACAAGATTAAACACCATATTAAAGACGATTCTCTCGACCCCACAATCGCCATACCCTACATCAAGACAAGAGAACTCTGCGGTCAGATTTCAAACTTGCAAAAGAAAACAACGGGTATGAACCTTGCGGAGAAACGAATAAGCACACACATTCAGCGCGATATGTGGTCTGCATTCAAGTATGCTTTGCGATTTGCGCAGATACTTGAAAAAACAGAGCTTATGGGAAACCAAAAGAAGGAAAGTGAGTGGGCGAGATACTTCTTGAATCCACAGCCGATTGGAAACACATCAGAGCCAAAGAGCAACAAGCCGCCTTTGCCGTTTGGGTATAAGCCGAGGATTCAAGCGGGGTGGAGAACAGGCGGCAATTTAACTGTTTGATTATATGGAGCATAAGAAAGCACTCGTATATAAGCTGTTCGCAATGCACACAAACGAAAAGAATGTTGCGACTGCCACAAGGTACAGATTCCAGAGAATCACTCCGACATACATTTTGATTTATGCCGACGAAGAGCCGAGTGATAAGAACTGTACCGAAATCAAAGCGGAAGATATTTCGAGCTTGTCAAAGCAAGACTTCCAATGGCTACAGGATGCGAACATGACAATCATCCGAGAGTTCACGAACGAGCATAAACCCGCGCAAGCGAAATCGTTCGCAAACTTTTTGAGAGAACTCGATAAAAACATTAAGGACGAATTAAATGGAGAACGAAACGGTCAATCCGAAAACGAATAGTGCCGAGAAGAGCGTAGCCTATACCTCGTTCTCTGAACTCTTCAGAGCGGCAGAAGCGGCTAACCCGAATCTTACACAACAGCAGTTTATGAATGCCGTTACGCGGACAACGATGTATAGCTATTACACCGCGAATCCGTATGTGCAGAACGAACGGGTTAAGAATATTTCTTCCAAGCCAAAACTGCTTCAGAAAGACGAGATTGTTAAGTGCTTGTTGTCTCCGAACACATCCGAGCGTGAGTTGCGCCAGTTGAGCGACGCTCTTGTGTGGACTGCGTATCCGTTTTTCAAGCTGATTAAAACGACGGCAGATATCCTCACCTATCGGCATTATATCTACCCGAAGTACATTGATGAAGCGGACGCAAAGACAGCGGAGTTTAAGCGCGAGTGGCAACTTGCCGAGCGCATCAACGAAGCAATCAAGCCGTCACAGACCGCTCACGAAGCGGCGATGATGTCGCTGAAAGAGGGCAAGGCTTTCTATCTGCTTCGCAAGGATGTTGACCGTTCGCATCTCAAAGTTAACTACTGCTTCCTTCAACAGCTTCCGCAGGACTGGGTAAAGATTGTTGGATACAACAACTTGTCGAAATACTCTGTTGCTTTCAACTTGATGTATTTCACAAAAGCGGGAACTGACATCTATCAGTACGGCGATTTGTTCGAGCCGTACATGGAAGACTTCTATAGCGTCGTTAATCCGACATATGTTCCTCAAAAGAACGGCAAGACAAAGGTTGTCTACTCGTCCATTCTGGAGAGAGCGGCGAAGCTCAAGAAGAACGCGATTGGTAGCCCAGAGGTTTATGCAGAGAACGGCAGATGGTTCTACTGGGTTACGCTTCCCGCCGATAAGATTTGGACATTCGAGATTGACGATTCCACGAGAAACGTGATTTCACCCTTTGCGGGTTTAATGCTTTCCATG
>JAZRFX010000348.1:0-1816 GCA_045643845.1 Clostridia bacterium
TCTTTTCTCCTTTAGAAAAAAGGCGGATATTTTCTATCATTGTCATTGTAATCTTGACACAAATATAAATAACGGCGTGGCGAGGTTTTTCTTTAAAGTAATTTGCAAAGCTTCAAAAAAGGTTCTTGCGCTTAACAAAAACTCGCTTTCGCTTGCGCAAAAATATACTGATAAAGCGGTTATAATTCCCAATTTTATTGACAAAGTTTATGCGGATATGCCGAGTATAAATGAAAATCTCAAAAAAATCGCCTTTGTAGGTAGAGTGACCGAAACAAAGGGTGTTGTAGAGCTTCTCGAAGCGGCGAAGGAAATCTCCGATGTCGATTTCTACATTATCGGTCCCGAGGAGAGTAACATTGTCGAACGCTATAAGGCGGAAAATATCATTTATCAGGGAGCTAAACCGCACGACGAGGTGCTTGAAATCCTCAAAACGATGGACGCGCTCATTCTTCCGTCCTACTCGGAGGGCTTCCCGCTTGTAGTCCTTGAGGCAATGGCGTGCGCACTTCCCATAATATCCACCCCCGTAGGCTCTGTACCTGATATGATAGAGGAAGAAGGCGGAGTTTTCATAAAACTCAAAGACAGTGAAAGCATAAAAGAAGCCGTAGAAAAAATAAAAGACAAGGAAATCCGCCTGAAAATGGCGCAGTACAACCTTGAAAAAGTAAAAAGAGAATATTTAAGCGAAACAGTTCTCAAAAATCTTTTAGAAATTTACAGCGAGGCGTAATATGTTAAAAGCAATATATAAATTTGCAGATTTATTCTCGAGAGCGTGGAATAAATTTATAACTACACCTATGAAAAAGAAAATGATGTCTTGTTGCGGAAAAGGGGTTTCCCTCGGGCGTGGCTTCACGGCAAGCGGATGGGAAAACATCTCCGTCGGAAGCGATGTTTCAATCGGCGAGCGATGTATGTTTCTTACAACCCGTGCGAAAATTGTAATTGGCGACCATGTTATGTTCGGGCCTCAGGTATCGGTTGTAACTGGAAATCATATAACTGACATCCCGGGGCGTTATATGACGAGCTTTACTGATGCTGATAAGCGCCCTGAAGACGATCAGGATGTCATTTTTGAGGGCGACAACTGGATTGGCGCAAACAGCACAATTTTAAAAGGTGTCACTATCGGTTACGGCGCAGTTGTTGCGGCAGGGGCGGTAGTGTCAAAGGATGTTCCGCCGTTTTCCTATGTCGGCGGAGTTCCCGCAAAGGTTATCAAAATGAGATTTGACGAAGAAACTATAAAAGAACTTCTCAAAAAGAAAGACAGATACTAATCGGAGAAATATTTATGAAAAATATTGGCCTTTTTATATCAGAACTTAACAGTGGCGGCGCGGAGAGAGTTGTATCGAGAGTATCTAAAATCCTCGAAGAAAAATATAACCTCTATGTGATTTTGTTCGAGGATACATATATGGAGTACGACCACGGCGGTAAACTTATATGCCTTGATGTTCCTGCAAAAAGCGGAGCGCTGGCAAAAGTCGAAATTCTTTTTAAGAGGGTAAGAAGGCTCAGGAAAATTAAAAAGGAATTAAAGCTTGACCTTGTTATAAGCTTCCTTGACAGTCCCAATATGGTCAACATCCTGTCGGGAGTGAAAGGGTGCAAAAGCGCAGTTTCAATCCGTAACTACTCCGCATCGGAAAACCGCGGAAGTCTGCTCGGCAAAATAACTAATGCGCATTATAAAATGCTCTATAAGAAAGGGGACAAGGTTGTTCCCGTTACGAAGGTTATAGAAGACCTCTATATAAAAAATTACAACATCCCGAAAGAAAAATTGAAAGTAATT
>JAZRFX010000349.1:0-2571 GCA_045643845.1 Clostridia bacterium
CACTATCGAAAGCGAGCTTGAAAAGATTGAAGGCATCGGTAAACAAAAAAGAATTGCCCTTTTGAAGCATTTTAAGAGCATTGCGAAAATCAAAACTGCATCACCTGATGAGCTTGTGCAGGTTAAAGGCATCGGGAAAAAAGATGCGCAAAACATATATAATTATTTCAATAATAAAGAGGTGTGACATCGTCACACCTCTTTTCGTATAGGAATTTGGGCGATTTCATCGCGAGTGAAAATCGCAATAACAAAATTTAGTCGGAACGCGAAATGGGTGAAGCGGCACGCTTCTTTTATATTCCCAAATCGTTGTTTATAACATTTGCGCTCTTTACTGCATCCTTGCCATACTTTTCGCGGATTTTATCAAGTGCTTTTTCAAGATTTTCGCGCTTTGGGTCTTTTTCCTCGTCGAAAAAGCTTATTTGCTGTGCTGCATCTTCGGGAACAATTCCGCCACCCGTTACTGTCAGCATACGAATCGGTTTATTCATATTCCAGCTTCGGCGCATAATATCCATCGCCTTATCCGTAATATCCTTTGCAAGATTAGTAGGTGAGGAGAGCTTTTCCTGCCTTTGAATAGAAATCAGGTCGGGATCCTTGATTGTGACCTGAACGACGGTGCATTTAACGCCTTTTCTACGCATTCTTACAGCGATACTTTCGGAAAGATGAGCAATCCCACACAGGATGTCTTTTTCGCCTCTCAAGTCACGCTTGAAGGTCATCCCGTTTTCAACTGATTTTACCTCGTCGTGAGAGTGCGGATCAACGGGAGAGTCATCCTCGCCACGGGCGTATTTGTATATCGTTTCTCCCGTTTTGCCGAGGAGCTTTTTTATCCTTTCCCCGTCGCTTTCGGCAAGGTCGCCTATCGTTTTTATGCCGATTTTAGAGAGCGCTTCCCTTGTCCTTTTTCCGACAAAAAGCAAATCGCCGACAGGCAGAGGATAAACAATTTCCTTAAAGTTTTCCCTTGAAATAACGGTTGTTGCATCGGGCTTTTTGTAATCGCTTCCAAGCTTTGCAAAAACCTTGTTGAAGGAAACGCCGACTGAAATCGTAATACCGATTTCCTCCTGAATTCTTTTGCGCAAAGTGTTGGCGATCTCCTCTCCGCTGCCAAAAAGCTTTTGCGAGCCCGTAACATCGAGCCAGCTTTCGTCAATGCCGAACTTTTCAACCTGATCGGTGTATTCGTAATATATGGCGTTTACCATATCGCTGTACTTTTCATAAAGATCGTGATGCGGCGGCACAATCACA
Organism: Clostridia bacterium; assembly: GCA_045643845.1. Lineage (GTDB taxonomy): Bacteria > Bacillota > Clostridia > UMGS1883 > UMGS1883 > UMGS1883. The sequence continues at coordinate 1,273 of JAZRFX010000349.1, forward strand.
AGCTCGGGGCACTTTCTCTTGGCGGAGTATATCGTTTCAGCTGTCTGAACATTATACTCTTTTGCAAGCTCGTTTTTTGCAAGAATTATGCCGTGCCTTGCCTCAACACTGCCGCCGACAGCCATCGGAACATCCTTGAGAGCAGGATTAAGAGCCGCCTCAACCGACGCAAAAAACGAGTTACAGTCACAATGCAGTATTACTCTGTCCAAAAGAATCACCTCCTGAAATTTATTGTAGCATAAATGGGCGAATTTATCAAGGTGCAAACCGCACTAAAACATTGACTATTATATTAATATAGTATATAATATACTATGTATATTTGCGTGTAGAGAAAGGCAGGTGCACAAGATGAATTCAATGGCATATATTATGGTCGTTTTAGGCATATTTCTCGCCAAGGGAATAGGCTTTGTCCGTGACATCGTTTTTGCGTCGGTTTTCGGGGCAAGTGTATATACAGACATCTATTTTCAGATTTTCGGACTTGTAAACCTTATATTCACGGGAATCGGTGTTGCGCTTTCAACACTTGTTATAAAAAATCTTAACAAAGCCGAAAATGATACCGAGGAGAAAAAGCGTGCCTATGTATCATCGTTTATGGGGAAGACAACTATTGTAACCCTTATTGCGACTGCTGTTCTTTATCTTCTCTCGGCACCCGTTGTAAAGCTTCTTCTTCCCGGGGTGGAGGGCGCTGACTTTAAACTTGCGGTCAAGCTTATGTATATAATGCTCCCGTCACTGTGGTTTGTGCTTATTGCATATATCATTTCGGGCGTACTTCAGAATAACAAAGTATTTTTCATCAGCTCGATTATGAGCCTGCCGTTCAATGTAGTTATAATCACATCGCTCTTTGTTCCAAATGTTGACATTGTAACAGTCGGCATTGTTACTACAATCGGTTGGTTCCTGCACATTGTAATTCAGCTTCCCTCGTTTTATAAAAAAGGCTATCGCTTCTTCGTTAAAGGAGAAAAGAAAATAAAGCAGGGCGGAAAAAACAGCGAAATCCTCTGGATATTCATCTCAAATATGATGTTCCAGGTATCCTTTATGATTGACAAGGCCTTCGTAAGCGGAGAAAGCGGCGTAGCTTCAACAATCAACTATGCATCAAATCTTTTCATCACAATCGCAAGCGTTTTCGTCGTTGCGATGAGCAATGTGGTATTCCCCTCAATCAGCAAAAACTATGAAGAAGGAAATAGCGACTATGTGAAAAAACTTCTTCAGAATATGATAATTATTATGCTTTCAATCTTCGTGCCGTTCATTCTTGTTACAAGC